>JAFADQ010000351.1 GCA_023424725.1 Bacteroidota bacterium | reverse complement strand
CGGAAGGTTTCTCGTAGAATCTATTTGCACAGAAAACGCATTTTCTTTAATGGTAAGAATCGGAACAGAGCTATTAATACTAAGTAAATCGGTAGGTAAGTAAACAGATTTGCTTTCTAATTGTAACGATGGCTTTATTGCTTTGTAGGGCAGGGTGTAATTAATTGCAATAGTGTCTATAGACAGAAACCCGGCGCTATCGGTTGCCTGGGCTATAAAACTTACTTCCTTTTGCTCGGGCAAACGATAAACTCTGGCTATCTTGCCTGTTTCGTTTAACGTTATGGTTACAGAGTCTTCAGATTGCGGTTGGTTTAATATTTGAATATTATTTAAGCCTTCGTTGTATTCTAATTCGGCCCGGTCTGCTTTTATGGCCCTTTTTAGCACAAAAGGTTTTTTTGTATCGAAGCGTACCGTTCGTAAATATATCGTGTCTGGTTCCGGGCCAATGTAAACAGAATCTGTTTTGTACCCTATCCATTCATTATCCTGATCGTAGGTAAGTGTATTGTTTTTATCTGTTAAGGCGTATATATTATAAGAGCCGATGGCAAGATTAGTGAAACTGAATTGGCCGTTTGCATCTGTGCGGGTAACGTAATAGGGCTTAACTGTTTTTACAGTTCCAGTATCGGCTGCTCTGTATAAAAGTATATCGGCATTTGCTTCCGGAATATCGGTTAAATGCCTAACTGCCTGCCCCATAACCTGGCCGGTATCTAAGTAATTGCCTGTGCTGAAGGTTATAGGTGGAATTACCGCTGCATTTCCTTCTGTTAGATCTCTTATAGCACCTCTAAAATTAAATGTATATGTTGTGTTTTCCTGAAGCGGATCTTTAAACTCCAGTGTTATGCTATTTTTCTTAACCTTGGTTTCGTAAGTATTGGTAGTATAAGGTGTAATAATTAATTCTTTCTGTAAATCCCGCAATTCCACTTCTTCGTTAAATTGTAACGCAATTGTTTTGCCTTTATAATTCAGCGATTTATTAGCCGGAACAACCGTTAGTAACTCTGGTGCTTCTTCGTCTTTTGGCCCGCCGGTTGGTGGCGTTACGCTGGCGCAACCATAAATGGCAAATACAATAAATAATAAAAAAAGCTTACTTAGACCTGACATTATATATAAAAAAGGAAGAAACGATAATGGTGCTTATTATGGCTATAACGGGCCATATTTTGCCCTTCGCAGGCTCCGAAACAGCAACTGCCCTGGAGTTTGCCAGAGCAGTTGTATCGGTTTGCAATATAGTTTGTACAGAATCGGTTTGTGCCGAAAGCTGCAAGGCCAAAAAAAGCGTTAAACACAGCATAACTACTCTTTTTGGCATACGGTAATTTACGCTTTTAGCCCAGCAATATAGATCAGGCTGGAGTAATCGTTTTTGTTTTTCATAGCGTGCAGGTTAGATTTTAGCCCGTTCATTACCGATTTGGCCAGATTTTGCCTTCCCTGTTTGTATTTTTCGCTCAGCATGCTTACATAAAACGAATCGAATTTCATGGGCCTGGTTTCTACCAGTTGCAGCTTGTGTTTCTTTAACAAACGCTTCATGGTTGCCTGCGTGAAATGGTACAAATGCCGTGGCACATCATAAGCAGCCCAATATTCTTTGTACATCTGCGCATCAAACGAATCGGCATTTGGTACGGCAATTATTAGTTTACCGTCTGGTTTCAGCAATTCCGTAAACCGCTTCATTACTCCGTTTAGGTCGTGCACGTGTTCCAGCACATGCCAAAGGGTTATTATATCGAAAGATGCCGGAGCGAACCCGCTAAGATTGCCGGAAGAAATTTGTTTTCCTAATTTTTCTTCTGTTTGCTTCCGGGCTGTTTCGCTGGGTTCTACGCCTTCTGCCTCCCAGCCGTCTTTCTGGCAAGCCGATAAAAAATAGCCTGTTCCGGTGCCATAATCAAGTATTTTGCCTTTGTTAGATGAAAACTTATTTATCAGATCCAGCTTCTGCCCTATCGTGATCTTTCTAACAACCTGATACGCTTTGTTTACGATGCCTTCGGTTGAATCAGAATGCGAAATATATGCCGCTGACTCGTAATATTTACCTATCGAATCGATGTCGGGACGTGGATTGGTAAACTTAAAGGTGCAGTTTTCGCACTCCACTATCACAAAGCTTTCTCCTGAAACAGAGTTGTCTTTGCACATCAGGAAGTTTTTTAGCTGCGACTTACCACAAACCGGGCAAGCATCTAAGCGCTCGTATGACATAGTGTGTTCTTGTGCTTCTATTTTGCCAGATATACCATCAGCACCGAAATATCGGCTGGCGTAATACCACTAATTCTGGATGCCTGGCCAATGGTTTCCGGATTAATTCTGGTTAGCTTTTCACGGGCTTCTGCCGATAGCGCCGGTATTGCTTTGTAGTCTAATTTCTCGCGAATGCGCACATGGTCTAGCTCGGTCATGCGCTCTGCCATTTGCTGCTCTTTAATAATATATGTTTCGTACTTAATGGCAATACTGGCTTGCTCTATGCTTTCTGCCGGATATTTGCTCAGTTCTTCTTTTAACTTCGGAAAATTTTCTGTTAAATTCTCTATTTCTATATTTGGCCGGCGCAGGAGTAAATGCACTTTACTTTTCTCTGAAATAGGTGCCGATGCCTCTCTCTCGAGCATTATATTGGCCTCTGCAGGTTCTACCGAAAATTTATGCAGCAATTCTTTTATCTCTGCTGTTTGCGCAATTTTTTCGTTTACTTTTTCCAGGCGCTCATCAGATGCTAAACCAATTTTGTGGCCAATGTGGGTTAATCGGATATCAGCATTATCTTGCCGTAGCAAAATGCGATGTTCTGCTCTGGAGGTAAACATGCGGTAAGGCTCGTCGGTACCTTTGTTTACCAAATCATCTATTAGCACACCAATATAAGCTTCCGATCTTTTTAGAACCAAGGGCTCTTTTCCATGCACTTTGTTGTGCGCATTTATGCCGGCCATTAATCCCTGGCAGGCCGCCTCTTCGTAACCTGTTGTGCCGTTAATTTGTCCGGCAAAATAAAGGTTCTGAATTAACCGTGTTTCTAAAGTTAGCTCTAATTGCGTTGGCGGAAAATAATCGTATTCTATAGCATAGCCCGGCCGGAACATTTTAGCATTTTCGAAGCCCTGTATTTTCCGCAATGCTTTTAGCTGCACATCTTCCGGAAGCGAGCTGGAGAAACCGTTAATGTACACTTCTACCGTGCTCCACCCTTCCGGCTCTACAAATATCTGGTGCCGGTCGCGGTCTGCAAATCTGTTGATTTTATCTTCTATAGATGGGCAATATCTTGGCCCTAAACCCTGTATACGCCCTGTAAACATCGGCGATTTCTCGAAGCCTTCTTTTAAGGTTTCGTGAACTGCCGGGTTAGTGTAAGTAATAAAGCAGCTCCGTTGTTCTATTAATGGCGCAGTATCTGTGTAAGAGAATTTAGACGGAGCCGCATCGCCTTTTTGCTCTTCCATAATAGAATAGTTAAGAGAGCGGCCGTCTACACGCGGCGGTGTTCCGGTTTTCATTCTGCCCGAGTCGAAACCGAGTTCTTTTAATTGTTCTGTTAAACCAGTAGCAGATTTCTCTGCGGCGCGGCCTCCGCCCAGGCGCTTCTCTCCTATATGGATGATACCGTTAAGGAAAGTACCGTTTGTAAGAACCACCGCCGACGATTGTATTTCCAAGCCCAGACTGGTTTTAACACCAACGGCGCGGCCATCTTTAATCAAAATCTCTTTAACAGTCTCCTGCCAAAAATCTAAGTTTAACGTTTGCTCTAATGTCATTCGCCACTCTTCTGCAAAGCGCATGCGGTCGCTTTGTGCGCGCGGGCTCCACATGGCGGGGCCCTTGCTTTTGTTCAGCATCCTGAACTGGATGGCGGTTTTATCGGTAATAATTCCGCTCATTCCGCCAAGCGCATCTACCTCGCGTACTATTTGGCCTTTGGCTACACCGCCCATTGCTGGGTTGCACGACATCTGTGCGATGGTGTTCATGTTCATGGTAACGAGTAATACCTTCGACCCCAACTTTGCGGCCGCTGCTGCTGCTTCGCAACCTGCATGGCCCGCCCCCACTACTATAACATCGTATTTCTCGAACATCTTTTTATTTCTGTAGTTCCACGTGGAACCCGGTATTGTTTTTGCTAAATCTTTTATGTTCCCGCGGCCGTGTTTTTGGCCTTTACTGCTTATTTGTGCTTGTATTAAAGTTTCACGTGGAACCAAATTCTGATTGGCTTCCGCAAAGATTTAATTACGACAAGAGTATTACAAATATGGAAACTAAAAAGATCGCAAAGATAAACAATTATCTTCTTTTTGTCGCATTTGCTGCTGGTCGGCTTCTGTTTTGTCTTTATAGCCTAACAGGTGTAATAGCCCATGCGCCATAACGCGGTGGAGTTCATCATCAAAAGAAACATTTAATTGCTCCGCGTTTTCTTTCACCCTTTCAACAGAAATGAAAATATCGCCTTCTATAATGCCTTCTTCTTCAGCATAATCAAAAGTAATAACGTCTGTATAGGTATCATGATCCAGGTATTCCTGGTTCATCTCCAGAAGATACTCGTCGTTACAAAAAATATAGCTAAGTGCCTCAATATCAGCACCTTCGGCCTTAGAAAGCAGCAAAAGCCACTGTGTTACAGCGGCTTCGTTTGCTAATTCAAAATCTGTATTTTCCGATGCGTATTCTATCGGCGATTCGGCCTCGTTATCAGGCAACATAAAACACAAGCTCTACGTTGCGGCCGTCGTTGGTGAAGTTAACTTCGTCGCAAAGATGCTTCATTAAAAATATGCCTCTGCCGCCAGGGTTTTCTAAGTTCTCTGGCGCCGTTGGGTCGGGCAAAGAATTTACGTCGAAACCGCTGCCTTCGTCGGCTACTTCAAACTTAAGTTTGTTGGGTTCTACCATTAAGGTTAACGACACGTTTTTATCTTTATCGCACTTGTTGCCATGGCGGATAGCGTTGTTAACCGATTCGGTTACCGCTATCATTATGTTGCCGTAGATCTCGTCGTCGATATGGAATTTCTCTTTAGAGTTATCGATAAAGCTCTCTACCACACGAATGTTCTCGATTAGTGAGGGAATCTGTATTTTTAGTTGCTTCATTTCCATGTGCTATTAGCGTGCCGTTCTATTTTCCGAGTTTCTGGAAATATTCGTTTACTTCTTGTTTGTAATACGAATTCATAGACGGAGAGATCGTTTTTAATAATTCAGTTTGTTTTTGTTTTGCTCTTAAATATTTCTCGAACGATGGCGGCATTGCCGGCGGATGATTCTGTGCGCGTTCGGCTTCCCTCTTGTCGTCCAGATCGCGCTCCCGTACCGATTTTTCCGCTTCCAGCAGCCTCGTCATTATTTCGCGCTGCCGCATTACCGTTTGGTCTGTTAGACGTTTGTTTACCAAATCGGTTTCAGTCTCTTCCATCATTTTTCCGAGCTCGCCCAGTTTACCGCCCGAGCCGTTCTTGCCTTTTTCGCCGCCTTCTTTCTCCATTTGCTTCTCCAGCTCCTGAAGGGCTTTGCGTAAAGCTGCCTGTTCGGCCGCTAATTTAGCTAATTCTTCGCTGAAGCCCCGCCCACTCTGCTGACCTTTTTTTAATTGCTGTATTTTTTCGTTTAGTTGCTGCTGCATTTGGCCCATGCTGCCCGGCTTTGGTTTGTTGCCGCCAGGCTTGCTGCACATCTGGTCGCCTTTCATTTGCTGCGCCATTGCCTCTTGCAGTTGCTTCAGTACGTCGTTTAGCATAAGCGCCAGGTTGTTTATCGAGGTCATGGCCAATTGCTGGTGATTGGTAGCGCGCGGCACGTTTCTCGCTTTTAGCTGTTCTACGCTGTTATCTATGTTCTCGTTCATTAAACCTACCTCGCGGGTAACAAACGCCTGTATCTGGAACACGCGTTTGGCCAGCGATAGCAGGCTGTCTTCTATCATTACGGCATCGTCTTTTAGCTTTAGCTGCTGCTGCGAGAGTGCTACGAAACGCGGGTCGGTCTGGTTTACATTCCGGAAGTTTTTCATCAGGTCTTCCTGATCGAAAGATAGTTTAATGAGGTTCTCCAGGATGTCGCGCAAATCGTCTATGTTCTCTGAGGTTTGCTGTGCCTGCATGCTTTGCTGCATCTGGCTCAGCTTTTTGCTCATTTCTTCCATTTTTTTGGCAGCGCTTTTCTGGCTTTTGCTGGCCTTTTGGTTTTTCTGGTCTTTTAAAGATTCTGAGCTTTCTTTCTGATCTTTCTCAATACTTTCTTCTTCTTTGCTGGTATCGGGTGTTTGTTGTTT
>JAFADQ010000320.1 GCA_023424725.1 Bacteroidota bacterium | reverse complement strand
CTGTGTTCGTTTCCTTGTCTGGCGCAAAAGCAAAAGCATATTGTACACTCGCCGGCATACCATACTACGCACCGGCCACCGCTTGCCGACGAACCCACGGGCGCGCCTAAAATCAGAAAAGAAGATTTTACCGAAAACAGCGTCTGGATCTGCTCCAGCTTTAAATCGCGCACCTACCACCTGGAAAGATCGTGCGTAGAACTTAACTTTTGCAGGGCCGGAGTTATTCAGCTAAAAGAAAAAGACGCCAAAGAAAAAGAAGAAAGAAGGCCTTGCGCCAAATGCTACAACAACTAAAAAACCGCCTCAATAACAGTTAAGGCGGTTTTTTTGTGATTTTACTATAGCAAAGTTTTTACCGGAAAATAGTTTGTAATAAGTGCCACCCCGCCATACCTTTGCTTTACAAAGTACTTTTATAACTATGGCAAAGCCTTCAGATAACCCGGCAGCAGCCCTGGCCGAAATCAGAGCTATTATGCAGCGGTCTACCCGATTTATTGCGCTTAGCGGCCTGTCTGGAGTGGCAACCGGACTGGTGGCACTTATTGGCGCCGGCATTGCGTATTATAAAGTAACATCAGATTACGACACCTCTAACATTGCCTACGCTTTCCATATAGCCGGCAACGAGGGCGCAAAGCTTTTCCGGTTTTTGCTGATACTCTGTGTAGCCATGATCGTGGCCGCGGTTGTTGTTGCCATATATTTCACTAACCGCAGCGCGCGCCAAAAAGGCCAGCCCGTTTGGGATAACTCGGCCAAGCGCCTGCTGATAAACCTGGGCATACCGCTCACGGCCGGAGGTATTTTTTGCCTGCTCCTTTTCTGGCACGACGCAATAGACCTAATTATGCCCGCCATGCTTTTATTTTACGGCATGGCCATGCTGCATGCAAGTAAATATTCTGTAGACGAGCTCCGGCAATTAGGCATCAGCGAAGTGGCACTGGGGCTTTTGGCCGGTTTTTGGTCTAATTACGGACTACTTTTCTGGGCAATCGGTTTCGGCATCTTCCCGATTTTATATGGCCTGCGCATGTATAACCGCTACGAGCGCAGCGCCCAACACCAGTAATTTTACCGTTTCTTACGCCCGCGCAACATCGCCGCGCTCTTCTTTTTGCCATGAAAAACGTAATTTACAAGCTAAACAAAACCTTCGAGAACCGGGTGCGGCTTGGTATTATGTCGGTGCTGATGGCAAACGATGCCGTAGATTTTAACACACTGAAAGAAACCCTGCAGCTAACCGACGGCAACCTTGCCAGCCATGCTGCAGCGCTGGAAAAAGCCGGCTATGTGCAAATAGAAAAACGGTTTATCGGCAAAAAACCCAACACTACCTTTAGCGCCAGCAAAGATGGGAAAACAGCCTTTCAGGAGCACCTGCAGGCGCTGGAAGAATTAATAAAAAGCCAGCAATAAGGCAGCGCCCTGCTACCTGCCGGGGCCAAAAACTGCCCTGCCAGAGCCTAATTTGCCGCTCGTGCCCTTATTTTTGGCCCCGGCAGCCATTGGTACAAGCAATAGTTTTTGTTTTGTCGATTTCTATCAACCGCGCTATTTGTAACAGATGTGCATTAGTTGGAAAATGGTTGATTAACGCCCATTTTTAAGCGTAATCATTTTTAAGCAGGCAAAACCTGCGCACCTTTTTTTGGGTACTACAGCTTATATAAACCTGCAATCTGTTTCTTATGGAATTACCCGATTTTTCGTTGCAAGAGCTATTGCGCATAGAAGCCTCCGTGGCCGGGCTTATAGTAAGAGGCACTTTACTTTATATAGGCATTTTACTGATTTTCAGATTTTTACCCAGACGAACCGGCGGCGAACTGGCCACCATGGACCTTGTTTTTGTATTACTGATTTCTGAAGCCGCCACGCATTCTCTTGGCGAATACTCATCGGTTACCGAGGGGTTTATCGTAATCTGTACCCTCGTTTTCTGGGATTATATGATAAATGCGCTAAGCTTTAGGTTTAGCGCCATAGAGCGTTTGTTTTCGGCGCCGCCTCTGCTGCTCATTAAAAACGGAAAACTAAATTTGCGCCACATGCGCCGCGAATTTATCACCCACGAAGAGCTAATGGAAAGCTTGCGCAAAGAAGGTTTTGAAGATATAAAACAAGTGAAAAAAGCGGTGGTAGAAGCCGATGGAAAAATAAGCATTATTAAGAACGGCTAAGCTAAAAAACCGCATCTCTTTATAAAAGTACCGGCAATAGATATGCATTTTTATCCTCCTTTTTCCGCGATTTCGGGCTTGGTGCTAAACCGCTAAAAAAAGAAGGACTTACAGGCAAAAAATCCTGTAAGTCCGGTTACTGCGGAGAGGGAGGGATTCGAACCCTCGATACCCTTTTGAGGTATACACACTTTCCAGGCGTGCTCATTCGACCACTCTGACACCTCTCCTGTTGACGCTTGTGGTTAAAGCAGCGCAAAAGTAGCGATTTCCGGCCAATTTATCGTTCTTATTTTCTGTTATTTACTTGTAGCTGGTTTTAATTTATTGCTCTGGCACCGCATTATTTCTGCTCTGGCAGCGCGTTTTTTGCCTCTTGCAGCTTTATTCAGATTAAAACTGATCTAAACATAAAATCTGCAGGGTTTTGGCATACAAGTATAACTACATACAGGGTTAGC
>JAFADQ010000315.1 GCA_023424725.1 Bacteroidota bacterium | reverse complement strand
ACTAACCGTATGGCCAAACCCTGCACAAACGCTGCTGCACTTTAGTTATGCAGGCAACACAGGCGGCAACTTGTCGGTACGGCTTTTAGATATGTTAGGAAAAGAGCTGCAGGTGCCAAAAAACACCGCGGCGCAGGGCAAAGGGTTTGTAGACATAAGCCAGTTACCGGCCGGCATGTATGTGCTGCAATTTGCCACCGGCACCGGCAACATACAAACCCGTAAAGTGTTGAAAAAGTAAATACTACTTCAACACCTCAATCCAGCCTTTATACGTATCGCCGCTGCTGGTGCTTATAAAGTAAAAATACACGCCGTTTGCCTGGTTAGTTGCTGGCCAGTTTTGCTGCCTGCTGTAGTTTTGCCGGTTATAAATCTCCTGGCCCCAGCGGTTAAATATTTGCAGATCGTATTCCTGCCCGGTTATGGTAAGCTCAAAAACATCGTTATAGCCGTCGTTATTTGGGGTGATAATGTTGGGAACGGAGATAATAATTTCGCAAATAACTGGTTCTGCCAAAACTGTTGATGTGTGGCTGCAGCCAAATTCTGTTTGCCCTGTAACGGTATAAAAAGTGGCCTCTGCAGGTTGTACAAAAATCCCGGAGCCGCTTTGGCCGGTGTTCCATAAATAGCTGCTGGCTCCGGAAGCCGTAAGGGTTATTGCATCGCCGCAATTTGGTCCGTTTTGGGCTGTTGCCATTACTACCGGCACAGCATGCATTGTTGCTACGGTTACTCCCGATGTATCGGAGCAGTTGGCCGCACTCGTTACAATAACCTGGTAATTCCCGGAGCTGGAAGGGGCAAAAACCGGGTTGTGAGCGCCCAAAATAAGCGAGCCGTTTTGCAGCCATTGGTAGGTAGCGCCAGCCAGATTTGCTACTTCTAAAACCGCGTTATCATCGGCACAAAAATTTACCGGGCCCGGAGTAACCATAGTAGCCTGCGGGTTTGGGTTTATGGTAACGGTAACCAAACCCGACGTATCGGGGCAAAAGCCGCTACTGCTGGCAATAACCTGGTATTGGCCAGAGCTGGAAGCATCAAATTCAGGGCCATTAGCACCTGAAATTGGTTCTCCGTTTAGGAGCCAGGCAAAGGTGTTACCCGTGCTTTGGCCGGCATTCAGACTTATAATTTCTCCCTCGCAAACAGGCAATGGGTTGTCCGGGGTTACTTGCGCCAACGCCACCGGGTGCACGGTAACTTCTATTGTATCAGAAAGAGTAGCGCAAACGCTATCGCTCACCAGCACCTGGTAAAACCCCGATGCCGTGGCCATAAAGTCTGGCAGGGTATCGTTTGGCAATAGCACGCCGTTCATCATCCATTGATAGTGCATTTCAGGTAAATCCGGAGTTTGGAGATTGGTGCTTTCGCCGGCGCATAAATTTACCGGCCCCACCGGCAAAACCGTAGCCGCCGGGCCCTGCAACACTTGTATTACCGTAGATTGCGTAATTACCGACGTGCCGATAGTGCTTACCAAAGTTACCGTATATTGCCCCGGCGCAGAATATGTATGCGAAGGCAAAGAATCGGAGCTTGTATTGGCGGCTCCGGAAGCCGGATCGCCAAAATCCCATAAATGATTTTGTAATGGCAAAACGGTTTGAACAGAGAATTGCGTAGCAGAGCCGCTGCAATAATTTTGCGCTATAATGGTTGCAGGCGTATAAACCGAGCTTTGGTTAAACGTAGGCAGGCCAATAGCGCAATATTTTGGGGCCAGGTTTACGGCATTTAATTGCAAATTGCATGCCGCCCCTCCCAAATCGGGGTTGTGTATTACGCCCAGAAAAGTTGTAGTGCCCTTGGCAATATATATCTTCCCGTTATTTGCTATTTGCAGCGCCCATATATAGGTTGCGTTCAGGCTGTCTGGTATAATTTTTAAACGGCTTGCGCTTATATCTGCAGGAGTAGGCAAACTAATATCCCACTGGTTTATATTGCTGAAAACAGAAGGGTATAAATATTGCCCCGACGGAGAAAACTCCAACCCGTAAGAGCTTATTGGGCTGGTTTGAAGTACAATAGCATTGCTTGCTATGCCTGTGCCGGCATCAAAATCGCAGAGCATAACCATATCGGTTTCGTAAAAAGCCTGCGCCATCTTTTGGCCGTCGGGCGAGAATTTTAGTTGCCCGATAAACGCAGTTCCGGTAGGTGTAGGGCCAACAACAGAAACTACCGCCGATGTATCTACGCCCTGCGCGGTAACTAAATATGCTGTAAGCGTATTAGAGAGGCCGGCTCTGGCCATAACCCAATAATCTATCCCGTTAGCATGTTTTACCGCGCTTAACTGCTCGCTGGATGGGCTGTGCAACACTACGTTTTTGGTTGTAATAGCTCCAAGCCCGTTATCCAGCGTCATATTAACTTTAGAATAGCACAAGGGCCCGATTGCAGACGCTGGAGTAGTAAAAATAAAGTAAATACTGTCGTTGCCGGGTTGGGGTACAATTATGCCAGATTGGGTGCTGGATGGGTCGCCGGTTAAACCTGTGCCGTTTTGCATCACATTATGCAACCTGTTATACACCGTTATGCCATCGGTATACATCAGCAAATTTCCCTGCATATCGGTTAGCGATGCGCATCCTTCGTTCGTGTTCACCGCCCCATCGTAAATAGGTGTGGGCGGATTGGTATTAAAATCGAGGCCGGCATTGTAGCCAAAATACCAAATGGCGCCACCGCCCTGCGCGGCAGCATAAAGTGGCAACCCAAAAAATAGCGCGAAAGCCAGCGGCCAGAAGTGCCAAAACGAGTGTCGGGAATTCATACTAATATTCTCAGATTAAAACGTAAACCTTTCCCGCGCTGCCTGCCGTGCCTTTACCGCATAATTTTACAATTTCTTATTGAATATTCCAAAGTTTGCCCGCAATTGCCAGATTGCCTGTTAGCGCAAACAAAACAAAAAGCTGCGGAAGGCAAAAAGCTGGGCAACAGCGGCAAAAATCAGAATTTTAGTATCACCAGAAAAAACCGGAAATAAAAGTGTATCTTTGCAGCCAATTTGCAAGACTGGAGAAGTGTTTTTTGTCCTGAAAATCAGGATAATCGCCTCGCTGAAGTACTCGGGTAAAAGAGGTATTGCAGCGCAATTTTAAAACACTGGTGCCGGTAAAGTAAAATTAAAAACGCAACCCTACTGCTATGGCTACTCAAAACGCAGATACCCAGCAACCGCAACGCTACTCCCGCGAAGATTTAAAGGAGTTTGAAGAACTGATTACCGAGAAGCTTGCCAACGCCCGCAAGGAGCTTAATTATATTAAGGAAACCCTTACGCGCCGCAACGATACCGGCACCGATAATACCGCCTCGGGCACCAAAGTGCTGGAAGACGGCGCCGACACGGCCGAGAAAGAAAACCTGAACCAGCTGGCAGCCCGCCAGATGAAATTTATACAGCAGCTCGATAACGCTCTTATTCGTGTGCGCAACGGCTCTTACGGCGTGTGCATAGAAACCGGAAAACTGATCCCGAAAGAGCGGTTACGTGCCGTGCCACACACCCAGCACTCTATAGAAGCAAAGCTTAACCGCAGAGATTAATAATAGTAGAATTGAATACCCTGCCGGCCGCTGTAGAAGCGCTTATTTTCTGTGCCCAGGAGCCTATCTCTGCCGATGAGATAAGCCGAACTCTGGCCGAAGCCTACGAGTATGAGCTTGCCCCGGCCGGGGTAGAGGCAATAATAGCACAGCTGCAACAGAAGTACGCCACCGAAAGTTTTGCC
The DNA here is from genome assembly GCA_023424725.1 of Bacteroidota bacterium. Classification (GTDB taxonomy): domain Bacteria; phylum Bacteroidota; class Bacteroidia; order Cytophagales; family Hymenobacteraceae; genus JAFADQ01. The sequence goes on along the minus strand of JAFADQ010000315.1, from coordinate 1,511 downwards.
ATACAAATACAAGCGCTTGCCGGCGGCTACCAGTTTTTAACCAAGCCCGAGCACCAAAATGTAGTAGGCATTTTGCTGAAGCACCGGGCCAAAAAACGCCTCTCGCCGGCAGCTTTAGAAACGCTGGCCATAGTTGCCTACAAACAACCCATTACCAAAGGGCAGATAGAGCAAATTAGGGGTGTAAGCTGCGATTACGCGGTGCAGAAACTGCTGGAAAAAGAACTAATTACCATTAAAGGAAAAGCCGAAGCCATTGGCCGCCCTATTTTATACGGCACCACCCAAAAGTTTATGGATTACTTCGGCATCAGCAGCCTGCGCGATTTACCGCAATTAAAAGACGTAGTAGCCGAAACCGAAGAAAACCACATTGGCCAGGCAGCCGATTAATATTTTTGACGTATTGTGAAGATTTGTTGGTTATTAGCCCCGGCTGGTCGGCCTGCGAGTTCATAATCCTTCCGGTATACTTTTAACTTTTGCCGGTTATTATTTTATGCTGCGCGCTAAAATAAATAAAAGCAAAACGTTGAACGAACCGCGCGTTTTTGGGTTTATATACCTGCCTGCCGATGCCATTTTCAGGGGCATGGCAGCATAAAATTTTACCGCTTGTTGCGGCAAAGTAGTACCGAATTAAAATAACAGCTATCAGTTTATTGCTGATAGTGTAACAAGGAGCAGCCCATGGCCTCAGAAAAACCCAAAAAACCAGCCGGCAAACGTGCCGCCGACGATAAATCTTCATTCCGTAAAAGCGGTGCAAGCCCTGCCCACTCATCTGCAGATAAGCCTGCCAGGGGCGGCGCACCCCGCAAAGCCTCTCCAGACAGAGCCGAAGGCAGAACCTCGCGCCCAACCGGCCGCGGCGGCGCTCCCGGAAGCCGTGGCGCAGCCAACAAGTTTGGTCCAGGCTCATCTACAGGCCGTGGTTATAAACGCCCTGGCAACGATTTCGACGAATATTCCGAAAAAAGCTACAAAGCCCTGGAAGAAGGCATAGGCGAAGACCGTTCTCCACGTGGCCCGCGCGAGAGCGAAAACCGTTTTGGCAGAAGCAGCAAGCCTTCTTTCGCTAAAAACCGCGATGCGCGCTCCGGCGAAGGACGTCCGTTTAAACCACGCGCCGATTCTGACCGCCCGTTTGGCGATAAACCGGCTTTCCGTAAACCGTTCCGATCCGACGATGGAGACGAGCGCTCATCATCAGACCGCAAACCTGCAAGGGGCAAAAACACAGGCGCCAGAGCCCAGGACGGCCCGCAATTCGATACCCGCAAGCCAACCGGTTACAAAAGCAAATTCCCAAAAAAAGATTCTGACAGGCCATCCGATCGCCGTTCGTCTTCCGAAAGCCGCGACGACCGCCCGCGCAAATCTTTTGGCGCCGACCGCGACGAAAGAGGACCTCGGAAATCTTTCGACCGCGATGAGCGTGGCCCACGCAAATCTTTTGGTTCTGAAGGCGAAGATCGCGCCCCGCGCAAACCTTTCGGCAGAGATAACGA
>JAFADQ010000306.1 GCA_023424725.1 Bacteroidota bacterium | reverse complement strand
ATGCTAAGGTGGTGCAGGGTCATGTACTTTTTAGGGTACAAATTATCGCCTCGCATGTTGTCGCGGCTTGCGGTAAGCTCGGTAAACAAATTCATGTAATGCAGCTTCCAGACGCGGGTATTTATTTTAGCAAAAAAGTAAGGCGCCGAATAATCGGAAAGTAGCAGCGAGCGGTAACCATTGCCTATAAAATTACGGTCGTGGCCAAACTGCACATCTATCTGCTTTATCAGCTGGGCGGTAATGTAACCCCGGGCATTAAAAAAATCGTAGCCTCTGGAGCTTTGGCTCGACCCGAATCCCTTGTAAAAACCTTCGCCGGGTAATGCGCCATCGCGGGCCACACGAGCATTTACGTAGCCCGGCGCCGACATCTGGTTTTCGGTAACGATAGTATAAAAGCCAACTTTGCGGCCAATATCGCCCTCTACCTGCACGCCGCGGGTGTTTATATAAACGGTGCGCTCAGCGCGTGAGTCCTGGTCTTTGCCGGCCATAAAATGAATTACCGGGTTTACGCGCAGCCTGAAATCTTCGGTGTCTACATGGTAAAGATCGGACTGATTTCGGTAAAAATGCTTCAGAAAAGGCTTGCGGCTTTCGTTGGTTTCTGTGCCGTATTTGCTCCATTGCCAGTTGTCGCGAATAAGGTAGCGTATGTTAAATTTATCGGCCTTAGATAAGTCGGCAGATTGTGCTTCGCCAGAATCTGTAAGCGGGTAGGTAATTGTTGCTTCGTCGTTTGCTATGGCATCGGCAAGTTTGGCCACATCGCGGCGGCGGTAGGGGCGCAAGCCGGTATGAAACTCCGGAACGCTGTCGTTGTATTTAATCTGATACCGGTCTATTAAATGGTACACATCGCGGTTTAAGGGCACCAAAACATCTTGCGCAGTGGCCGTATTGCTAAAAGCTGCAAGGGTCAAAAAAAGGCACGTGGCAAGCCAAAAAGCTGTATTTTTTATGTTAAACCGAAATCCGGAAGAAAGAAATTTCATAAATCAGATCTGTTTTAGGCGCAGTAAAATCTCTACCCGAAATTGCCTTACGTTACGCGACTTAATTCGGGTTATACATGTATTTGGTTTCTCGAAAATAGTACCTTTGGTAAAGGTTAAACTTTTAGGGCGCGTAAATTTAGTTGTATTGCCCGGTTTTTTACTGCCCGCAGCTTTTTATGCTTGTTTTTCTTTCTCTAAACCTATAAGATTTAAAAGAATTTGTAAGAGCCAGCGCCAATATTCGTGTTTGTTTCAGGGTTTGCTTTTCGCGCCAATTTGGTGCTTTCTTGCAGATAAGGATAGCTGCCGGGGCCATTTTTTGGTGCGTTAGCGGGTAATATGGCGGCTTCCGGCTTGTTTTTAGAGGTTTTGGGCTGAGCAGGTAAAGCTAAAAATTATAAAAATAAACAGGTTGCTGTGGTTGGTTAATATGTTTACTAAGGAAGAGAAATGAAGAAGATATTAGCGTTGCTGATTTTGCCGGGCGGGTTGGCAGTTTTGCCGGGTTGCGCCGATGATTGTAGAGTGGGCCCGGATATTCCATATTTTGATGTACAAGGATTTTCTGTACAGAATGTGCTGAAACCTGATTCTTCCCTTACCTTTTATCAACCTTATTTCCCATCTGCGCATCCCGGTTCGGTAATTAATGCTACAACTTTCGGAATTAAATTGGCGGCTAATGTAATTTATCATGCCAACGCCGGTATACACAACAACCCATTTTTTGGAGCCGTATTTGCCTGCGAACCAGCCAGACTGCAAGGCTGGAGCGGAAGCAAAGAAATAATTGAAAACATTATAATAACAAGCGATTCTGCCTTTAGCGCAGCATTTCCGGCCGGTGCCTCTTTAAACCAGTTTTTTGCAGTTTCTACAAAGGGCAATTCTTCACCCTATTCAGATTCGTTAAATAAAAAGGCGGTAGCTCTACCAGTATTTTTGTCGGATAATCCTAAACCGCGCCGGGAGCTATACTTTTGGCTCACCAAAAAACCTGAAATTTCTAAACAACACCGCTTCACCATAACTTACACCCAAACCAACGGCGAAGAATACATCGTAACAGCTCCGAAGGTCAATTTTCAGTAAACCACAACCCAACAACACGTGCATATTCTCAGCAATTCTCCATCCATCGCCAACAATTTTCTGGCCGAACTCCGCGATACGGGCATTCAGCGCGACAGCATGCGTTTCCGCCGGAACCTGGAGCGGTTAGGCGAAATTTTTGCCTACGAAATCTCCAAAACCCTGCCGCACTGCGCTTGCGATGTTACCACTCCGCTTGGCGTTTGCAAGGCCAATACCATTGCCGATTTCCCGGTTATCGCCACTGTTTTGCGCGCTGGTTTGCCGCTTTACCAGGGTTTGCTAAACTTTTTCGATAGGGCCGACAGCGCTTTTGCCGGCGCTTACCGCCTGGAAGGGACTGCCGAAGAACTGCAGGTAAATTTAGATTATCTGGCTTCTCCGTCGTTAGAAAACCGGACCTTAATACTTGCCGACCCAATGCTGGCCACCGGAAAATCTTTGGTGCTGGCATACCAGTCATTCCTCAAAAACGGCACGCCGCAACAAACGCATATTGTGGTGGCAGTAGCCAGCCGGCAAGGTGTAGCGTATGTGCAGCAACATTTGCCCGAAGCCACTCTTTGGGTTGGCGCTATAGACGAAGAACTGAACGCCAACGCCTACATTGTGCCTGGCCTGGGCGATGCCGGCGATCTGGCTTTTGGGGCTAAGCTTTAATTTAATCTGATAAAAGCCTGCTTTTATGCCGCTGTAGTATAACAGGTTGCAGAAGCATTTATTTGTTTTGGTAAACATTTAATAAGTTAACTCCCGAGAGAAAGCACTGCTTCTGCCCTGAAGAAATTAAGACAGGGAAATAGAAATGAATGCCTTTACAGAAACGCTTTTTATGGCCGGCTCTGCCAATTTGCTAAAGTACCTAACGGTTTATTTGCTCAGCACTTTTAAGTTTATAGGTGGCCCGCTGGCCGGCACTGCCATGGGTTTGCCACTTTACCTAACAATGCTGCTAACCGTGGCCGGCATGATGTCGAGCGTTTTGTTTTTCTCTATAGGGGGGCGCATGGTATATAATTGGTATATCGGGCGGCGGCGCGGGCAGAAGAAAAATATTTTTAATAAAAGCAGCCGCCGCATTGTTAAAGTGTGGCAAAAATTTGGCCTAAAGGGAATCGCTTTTTTTACTCCGCTCTTTTTTACGCCTATTATCGGTACCCTGGTGGCCGTGGTTTTAGGGGCATCGCGACCTAAAATCGTGCTGTATATGCTGGGCAGCGCGGTTATCTGGAGTGTAACAATTTCGCTGGCAATATATGGGCTAAAAGATACCCTGCATTTGTAGTAAAATGTTGCCGTACCCGAGCAAGTGGTGCTGGCGCAAGGTTAAGCGCAGCGGCCCTTGCGCCCCGAGCAGCAGCAGTAGTTCTACCTTCTGCGCCCGCCACTTTTTGCCGAGGCATTTCTGCCTGACTTTGTTTTTCCGGTGGCTTTTCCTTTTGTCTGGCCTTTGCTTTGGAACTTACTCTTGCTGTGGCGCGCGCCCTTGCCGGTTTTTTCGTGGAAAGCGCCTTTAAACTCCGGGTCTTCTTTGCGCTTTTGCCGGTCTATTTCCATGGCCATATCCTGGGCTTCCTGGTATGGCGTGGCTTCAATTCTTACCTCGGCAGGCACCATTTCTTCCGGAATTTTCATTTTGATGAGCTTCTCTATCTTTTTTATATGATAAAGTTCTGCATCGGTAGCGAAAGTGATAGAGATTCCTGCTTTTTCTGCCCGCCCGG
>JAFADQ010000298.1 GCA_023424725.1 Bacteroidota bacterium | reverse complement strand
ATACCGTACGGTCATCGCTACACGAAACTAACTTATTTTGCGCGTCCGTCCAAAATAATTTATTCACCGAAGAGCCGTGGCCCGCGTTTCTAGCTTTGTCTATCACTTTCAGCAGCTTATAATTTTGGGCATCCCAAATCTTAATAGATTTATCTTTGCTGCAGGTGGCAAAAAACCGGCCGTCGGGGCTAAACGCGATATCGTTAATCGTATACATGTGCGCTACTATCGCCTCGCGCTCAACATACTGGTTATCAACTTCCCAGATACGCAAATGCGCATCGCGGCTTCCGGAGAGCAAATGTTGGCCATCGGGCGTGTATTTCACCACAAAAACCGAGTTGGTATGGCTTTCTATTTCTTGTTTCAGGCAGAGGGTTTCCAGATCGAAAATCCGGATAAAATGGTCGCTGTACCCGGCAGCCAGTTCCTTGGTTTTCAGGTTTATATCCAGACTTCGCACACTTTTGCCGGAGTAATTAAGCGTGTTTTTTATGCTGAATATTTTATCGTCCAGCACCACGATACTTCCATCGCCCATGGCCACGAAAACGAGCCCCGCAGCCTCGTAATGCGCAATATCGAAAATAGCGACCGGCGGCAAGGGCACCGTTTTTATGTTTTTTTTCTGAATCAGATCAATAACCTGAAGTCCGTTAAAATTGTGCCCTATCAGCAGCAAATTTGCCCCTCGCAGCAACTTTAGCGCATACACCGACCGGTCTACGTTTGCCAAAAGCCCGCCTTTATCTTCGCCCGAAAAATCCCACTGCGCAATTTGCCCGTCGCCGGCGGCAGAGTAAAAAGTACCCGGCTCCAGGCCCTCCTCTACAGTATACACACAATCGCGGTGGCCGGTAAGGGTGGAGAGTTTTTCTACGTCTATTTTTTGCATGGGCGCTGGAGGAATAATTACAAAGGTAAAGAGTTGATGGGTAGTTGATGAACAGATGGTGCTTACGAAAGAAAATAGAAGTTAAATCGCAGCCCTGCCATTTCAATTACGCTGTCGTTGCGAGCGGTAGCGAAGCAATCTGGTAATGAAGCAAGAGAATAAATACGCAGAAAAAGAACCTGCAAGCCTCAAAATAGCTCGCGTAACAAACAAAGCGCTGAAGCAACCCGATTGCCGCGCTATCGCTCGCAATGACAGGTTCGGGTGGGTGAAGTGCGAAGAATCATAGCTTTTCATATCAATCTTAATAATCAAGGTTCAGACAAGCCTTCGTATCTTGCTCCTAAACTCATTTACTAATGCCTCTTCTTCAACTTTTTTCTACTCAAAACGCCACCATCGGCCTCTGGGAAATAACCGAAACCGAAGACGAATTGCTGGCCTTAACAGAACTTCCGAAAGTGCGCGAAGAGGCTGCAAAGCTCAAAAACCAGGTAAGGAGAGCCGAATTTCTGGCCAGCCGGATTTTGGTGCAGGAGCTGCAGAAACATCTTAAACTTCCATTAGAATTACCGCAAAAAGACGAGAACGGTTGCCCGTGTTTGCACCAGTGCAGCTACAAAATAAGCCTGAGCCACACTACCGGAATGGCCGCCGCGGTGCTTACCACCGGCCAGGCTGCGGGCATCGATTTAGAGCCTGTGAGAGAGCAAATTTTAAAACTCGCGCCCAAGTTTTTAGCTGTAGAAGAGTTGCAGCACGTGCAAAACAACCCGCTGAAAACCACGCTTTACTGGAGCATAAAAGAAACCATTTACAAGCTTTACTCGAAAAAGAAATTGCTCTTTGCAAAGCACATGCAGGTGCAGCCCTTCGAGCCCGAAACGAAAGGTGGCACAGCCTTTGCAACTCTGTCTGTAAACAATACAAAAACCGCGTATTTAATTGAATACCGGCTACTTAACAACCTGGTGCTAACGTGGTGCACAGCCACCGCAAGCCATCGGGCTTAAAAAAACGAGCATGAAAGCGAACTATATTTTTGTAGTAATAACAGTTCTGGCATTTGCATTTCAGGCATCGGCGCAGGGCTACCAGGTGGGCCACAAAGTGCCAGATTTTAGTTTGAAAGATGCCGGAACGGGTAAAAACGTATCGTTAAAAGATTTTAAAAACGAGAAGACCGTGGTGGTGGTATTCACCAACGACTTATGTCCTTACTCTAAACTGTACGAAAACCGCTTGCTGTCTTTATCTAAAACATACTCTGCCAGAGGCGCTAAATTTATTTTGATAAACCCATCGGTAGGCGTGCTCGAAAGCGGCGAAACTATGGCCTCTATGGCCGAAAAATCTAAAAACTGGGGCGGAAACATACCATACCTCGCCGACGAAACCAAAAGTATCTCCCGCCGTTTCGGGGCCACCAAAACCCCCGAAGTATTTGTGCTGCACAACGTTAACGGCGAGTTTGTGGTGAAATACAAAGGCGCGATAGACGACAATCCGCAGGTAGAAAAATTCGTGAACGATTATTACCTCAAGAATGCTATTGAAGCTTTGCTGGGCGGGCAGAACGTAAAAACAGTAGATAAACGCGCGACGGGCTGTTTAATTAAATAAACTGCAGATTTAATGGATTCCGCGCAATACCAACCCAAACCTGTCATTGCGGTCGATAGCGCGGCAATCGGGTTATTCCTGCGCTTAGGTTGTTACAAGGGCTTTTTTGGCCTTAGCAGGTTTATTCACCAATTTTATTCACTTGCTTCGTTACCAGATTGCCACGCTATCGCTCGCAATGACAGCAAGTGAATGATGGTAGCGCTGAGGCTCGCCCGTAATCCTGCGAAAAAGTTTTTGGCAATTGAAAAAGAGTGAATCCAGTCCGCCGGTAAGCTGCGAAATCCGTTCAATCCGTTTTATCTGCAGTTACACGTCCTCCTCATCGTCCTCATCTGCCCCAGATGTAATATCATCATCGCCGGCAACTGCATCGCCTTCCGAAACTATTTCGAGCAGCATTGTTATCTCGGCAGCCTTTTCCGGATCGTCTACTTTCTCGAAAGAAACCACCAGGTTGCGGAGGGCGCGCTTAATGATATCGATGTTAGAGCAAGGTTCGTAGAAAATATCGGTAGAGCTAAGGTTTAGCTGGTAAATGTAGTTCTCCAGGTCGGCCTTCGATAAGATCAACCCTTTGTTGTACACATTAATATAGAACTGCATCTTGTACTCCGGGTTTTTGTAGGTGAGCACGAAAATGTTAGGCAGGTTTACCCCGTAAATTGGCAGCTCCAGCTTTTGCGCTATCGTCATGTAAATGGCGCACAGTGTAAGCGGGTTGCCGCGCTTGCTCTCCAGCACAATGTTTATCATGGAGTTGGCCGGCGAGTGAAAATTCTTACTGTTGGCCGAGAATTTACACACCCTGAACATTACGTTGTTCAACGCCTTTACCTGGTCGTACGGGTGCATGTCGGGTTTAATGTGCAGCCAGGCCTCGTAATAGATCTGCTCCATTTGCCGCGAAATGGCGCCATAATCTACATCGGGGTATTGGTACGAACTTATCAGCCACAAACCTTCCAGCAGATCTTCGGCGCCGCTTTCTTTCCAGGTGCGCAGCCGCTCCTTAAGGCCGCTAAATTGCAGCTCGTGTATCAGGTCTTCTATGCGGGTTTGCGCTTCCGGGTCAAGGCTTTCTTCCCACACCTCTTCCAGGCTCGGAATCGCTTCTTCGCCCAGAGAAATCAACCTTTCCTCCACATGCTTTGCCACCTCCTGATCCGGATCGTCGAGAAGTGAAATCAGCGCCTTGATCTCGTTTTTGGTCATGTTTGCGTAGTGCGAATTACGTATTGCGTAGTGCGTACTACGTAATACGGCATTGAGGCAGATTGTTTACCATATTAACCTGCTCTATCTATTATTATATAACCGGAATTTTGTCGCACTACGCAATCCGCATTACGCACTACGACAAATCGCCTCAGGTCTGAATCACTCCCACATTATACGGCTTGGTAATGGGTGCGTGGTTGGCGGCTTCTATGCCCATCGAGATAACTTTTCGGGTTTCAAGCGGATCGATAATGCCATCTACCCAAAGCCTGGAGGCCGCGTAATAAGGCGAAAGTTGCTCGTTGTAGCGGTTGGTGATCTCGTCCAGCAACGCTTTCTCGTCTTCTTTGCTGATGGTTTCGCCTTTAGCTTTTAGCGTGGCCACTTGTATTTGAAGCAGCGTGTTGGCAGCCGCGGCGCCGCTCATTACGGCAAGTTGCGCGGTTGGCCAGGCGTAAATTAAGCGTGGGTCGTAGGCTTTGCCGCACATGGCGTAGTTGCCCGCGCCATAGCTATTGCCTATTAATATGGTGATTTTTGGCACTACGGAATTGGCCATGGCATTTACCATTTTGGCGCCGTCTTTAATAATACCGCCATGCTCGGCGCGGCTGCCTACCATAAAGCCCGACACGTCTTGTAAGAACACCAACGGGATTTTCTTTTGGTTGCAGTTCATGATAAACCGCGCGGCTTTGTCGGCAGAGTCGGAGTAAATTACGCCGCCCATCTGCATCTCGCCTTTTTTGCTTTTTACCATTTTGCGCTGGTTGGCTACAATGCCCACGGCCCAGCCATCTATCCGGGCCAGGCCGCAAAGCAACGATTGGCCGTACTTTTCTTTGTATTCTTCAAACTCCGAATCGTCTACCAAACGGCCGATAATGTCGCGCATATCGTAAGATTTGGCCCTGTCGGAAGGAAAAATGCCGTAGATTTCCTGCTCGTTAAGTTTTGGCGGTGCCGGCGCGGCGCGATCAAATCCGGCTTTATCGGTAGCGCCCATTTTATCGAAGATGTTGCGGATTTTATCCAGGCATTCGCGGTCGTCTTTGCACTTATAATCTGTTACGCCCGAAATTTCGCTGTGTGTGGTAGCGCCGCCAAGAGTTTCGTTATCTATGTCTTCGCCGATGGCAGATTTTACTAAATAAGAACCACCCAGAAAAACCGAACCAGTTCCTTCCACAATCATGGCCTCGTCGCTCATGATAGGCAAATAAGCCCCTCCAGCCACGCACGAGCCCATAATGGCGGCAATCTGCACGATGCCCATAGAGCTCATCATGGCGTTATTTCTAAACTGGCGGCCAAAATGTTCTTTGTCGGGGAAGATCTCGTCCTGCATCGGGAGGAAAACCCCGGCGCTGTCTACCAGATAAATTATCGGCAAACGGTTTTCTATAGAAATTTCCTGGGCGCGGAGGTTTTTCTTGGCCGTAATCGGGAACCAGGCGCCTGCTTTTACCGTGGCATCGTTGGCCACGATTACGCATTGGCGGCCTTTTACGTAGCCAATTCCGGTAATTACGCCGCCGCTGGGGCAGCCGCCTACCTCTTTGTACATGCCATCGCCGGCAAAAGCGCCCATTTCCAGAAACTCAGAATTTGGGTCTATCAGGTACTGAATGCGCTCGCGGGCGGTAAGTTTGCCTTTGGCGTGTTGTTTGGCAATTGCTTTTTCGCCGCCGCCCAGCGCAACTTTTTTCAGCCTCGATTTTAACTGAAATGTGAGTTGCTTCAGGGCGTCTTCGTTTTTATTAAATTCTATATCTACAGCCATTATTCGGGTTTTGAAACCTAAAATTAGCTAATAGGATTTAGTTTTCTAAAACGAAAGGCTGCAGAGGGCAAATTTCGGGGTGAGAGAGGGGAATTTTTAATCAGAATTTTCGGAATGAAAGAATTTCCAGAATAGCAGGTCAGGCAAAATGATGCACTGTAAGGGTTAATGGGCAAATGCAAAAGGGCGAATGCAATTCGCCCCTACGCCACAAAACCAGTCGAGCCCACAGGCCCCTAACCCGGCAACTGAAATAGGAAATTTTAATTACTGCCTCTCAGAAAGGCACCGCCTGTAGCGCTGGCCTCCCGGCCGGCATAAACAAACCGCCGCAGACACCACTTAAAATTAAACCTGCAACAGGCAAAAAATGGTGCAGCAGGAAGTAAAAAGACAAGGCAGTGCCTTGTCTCTACTGTAGCGCGATTAGCAAACCTAATCAAAAAAACTAAATCCTGTTCATCCGGTGATCTCCCAAAATCGTGTTCAAATAAACAACCCTGCAGAGGCCAATTATTGTGCCGAATCAGCAGAAATTACAGGCATTAAGATAGCAACTGTATCTACCGGAGTTTCTTTATATTTAGGGTTGGGACCCATTTGCGAGCCGGGCTCGTCTACCTGCACCTCTATATCTCCGCCTTTGTTTTTCTTACCGAAAACAGAGAAATGCACATAACGCTTAGGGTTTTTCTGAAAATCGACCAGCAGCCGGTCAAGGTCGGCGGTGGCGCGGG
>JAFADQ010000273.1 GCA_023424725.1 Bacteroidota bacterium | reverse complement strand
CCAGCCGTAGTTTGCATTTCTTTGCCAGCTCTAAACTTATCAGCAAATAATGCGTGCCGTCGCCGTGCGGAAGCAGGGCTCTGTCTACTTTTACGCCGTTGTACGTGCCCAGAATTCTAACAGAAGCTTTAGTGCCGAACAATTCCTGCACATCCCACGGAAACTGCAGATAATAGCTGCCTCCAATGCGGTCCATTTTCTCCAGCACTGTTTCGAAGGTAAAGGTGCGGATGTCGTTTTCTGGGGTAGGGTTTGCCTTTTCAGCAGACGATTTTTTTGTAGCTGTCACAGATTTAATATTCGGTGTAAAGGGTCGTTCAGGGCAATTTAAAGAGGCATTAACTTTGTTTAATCGGAGCAGTAAGTTAAAATAACCTGTCATTGCGAGCGATAGCGAAGCAATCTGGTGCATAGCGAGAGAATTTACCAGATTTCTTGAATAGCAGTAATAGTTAGCTTTAACTACTAAAAGTATTCCTCTCCGATTAACCAGATTGCCACGCTATCGCTCGCAACAATAACGTAATTGTTGCTATGGCGCTTCGGTTACCCTGGTTTGCCTTGCTCTTTAGCCTTTACAGATCCCGCAACTTCAGCGCCAGGTAACTCAATCCTAAAAACAACACTGCATAAAATATACCGAGCACCAATGCAGTTTCTATAGATAAAGTTTCGTTGCTGATGCCGGTGGCTTGCGACAGAAATTCGCCGCCGGGCATGGGCGTTAAGGCCGATAACGATTTCATCGGAAAAAACTTATCGATGTTGTCGGAAACGCGGGAGCGGATTAGCGGCTCTACCACGTTGCCGTACAGAAGAAATGCAATGATCGCGATACCGCTTCTTTTTACCAGAATGGCCACCAGCAAAGCCAGACTCATATACGCCACCGCCTGCACGAAATACCCGGCCAGGTAACTGGTTTTATCTAATGTGCTGCCTGTGGTTTTCTCACCTAAACTCATCCCAAAAAACAAGCCCGTAGCGCCTACCAGCAAGGTGCAAATAACGGCCAGCATCAGGATAACATGTGCTTTAGCCAGCACCAGCTGCATGCGCGACAAGCCATCTATAACCTGTTGCCTTATGGTGCGGAAAGAATACTCGTCGGTAACCAGCACGATAATTAAAATGCCGAGCAGCAGATTAAAATAACTGGCCAGATACGTTACATTTTGCCACACCGCCGGGAGGTTATAGAGCTGCGCGCCCATCGTGCTTCCATTAATGGTAATGTTTCGGCCGCTGCCAAAAATAATGAGCAGCAGCGCCGTGTAAAGCGCCAGAATTACCCAAAACGCTTTGTAGGGCAACAGTTTGCGAAGTTCTAATTGCAGCAGGTTCATTGGCGTACGATTTCGAGGAATTGAGATTCGAGGCTTTTCTTTTTCAGCAGCAGTTGCGATAGCACTACACCGCGCTCGAACAGCATGCGGTTAAGTTGGGTAGTGCTCAGATCAGGCGGCATAGCGAAAGCAACTTCTTCTTTCACCAGTTTTATGGTTGCTTCCGGGAAAAGATCGCGCAGTACCTTTTCGAGTAAATGCGTATCGTCGGCCCGCAAATGCACCGTATCTTCAGTTGATAAAATGCCATGCACCGGGCCGGCAGCTTTTAGCTTACCACTTTGCAGCACCGCCACATGCGTACAGACTTTCTCTATCTCGTCCAGCAAATGGCTCGCTATGAGGATGGTTTTGCCTGCCGCGGCTACTTTGCTAATCAGTTCGCGCACTTCTACAATTCCCTGCGGATCGAGGCCGTTAGTAGGCTCGTCCAGCACCAGGACCTCGGGGTCTCCGAGCAGGGCAGAGGCCAGCGCCAGCCGCTGCTTCATCCCCAGCGAAAAACCTTTAAAAGCCGAGCCGCGACGATTCTCTAAACCTGTAAGGGCCAAAACACGGTCTATATCAGCAGAAGGGACGTTTTTTATCTGCGCTACAATCTCCAGGTTTTTCTGCGCCGAGAGGTAAGGGTAGAAGTTAGGGGTTTCCAGAATGGCGCCAATGCGGCGCATGGTTTCGGAAGTGGGCTGCTGCCCAAACCACAAGTAGTTTCCCTGATTGGCCCGCAGCACGCCCAGCACAATGCCCAGCGTGGTGGTTTTGCCGCTTCCGTTCGGGCCCAAAAGGCCGTACACGCTCCCCTGCGGCACTCCAAAGCTCACATCCTGTAGCGCCTTTACCGCGCCGTAGCTTTTGGAGAGGTTTTGAATGGTTAAAATATCTGTCACAATAATTTTGTGTGTTGTGTGGGTTAAATCTACAAAAAATGTGGTTTGGTTGGTGATGGTTGGTTGTTAATTATTGGTTTGCAAACGGTTAACGTAGCCTGGGGCGGTACCCCAGGCTAAGGGATGGCAGCCTTTCAGGCTTTGACGCCGCGCTACCTAACAGGTTGAAGACGTGAGACACCGTTTCTGTCCTTAGCTTCCAAGCTAAGGACGCACTACTGCAAGCTTCCAAGCTTGCTACTGTTCAAGTTTGGAAACCTGAAGTGGAAGGTTCTTAGGTAGGAACCTAAGAACAGGAACCGGTGCTTCTCAAAACCTTCCAGCGTCTTTAGACCTGGAAGCGTTTTCGCGCCACTCCACCTTCAACTTTCTCAAATCCTCTTTCTTCAACCTAACCACCGGATACCGCTTGTGGCTCTTCTCGTAATAGGGCGAATTCTGATACACGAAATACAACTGCGCCCAGCTATTCTTCGCGAACTCCGGATCTGCCGCTTTTTTCTCCTCCAATAATCTCTGCAACGACGGACTTTTCCTCAGCAATTCAGCCGCTATATCCTCAAAAACATAATCCGAGAACCACTCTTTTTGCTGCAGAATGCCGTCGAAGAAATTCCAGTTAAAGTAAGAATCTACCGCTTCGGGTTCCAGGGCTTCTACAATAAAACGATTGGCGGGTTGGTTCAGCAAAATTACATAATCGCCTTTGCGGAAAGTGAGTTTTTGCGGCTCTTTCTTTACCGTGGTGCCGGAGTGCAGGTAGTGGCCTTCGTAAGGTTGCTGTACGGTGCTGTAGGCATCAATATACAGGGCATCAGCGATTAACTCGGCATCTTCGGTAAGTTGTTGCAGCTGCACGCCGTTTATCTTTAACCTGTCTATTACTTCGTGCCAGGCTTGCGGAAGTATGTAGGCTGCAGGGGCCCAAATTGTGGCCGTAGGAGCGAAAACATCGAAGTGTTTGGTCTGCACATTCAGCTTCTTTTTGCGGTTGTAGTACAGCCGGTCGTGGCTGCTTACGTCGCTCTTTTTGTAGCCGTATTCGTAGCCTTTAAACGGCACCATTTCAAACCTCGCGGTATCCATTTTAAAGTTGATCGGGAAAGACGTTTGCGCGATGGTTTGCTGAATGGCTTCGCGGCGCACGGCGGCAATTTTTTCGTGGTCGGTGTAGGTTTGCTGCAGCAATAATTCCAGGAACGTGTAGGTGGCTTTTACCCGCTCGTCGAAGGGTTTCAGCATGTGTGTTTCGGTCATGAAGCCGATGGTGTTGAACAGCGCGGCGTAGCCGGTAGAATAGCGCGGGTTGTCGGCAAAACCCGAAATGCCTTTGTCGGGCGTGTCGCGGATCGGGTCTACGTACGGAATCATCGGGAATTTGCGCTTCTCCATTTGCGCGTACAGCGTGGGCACCAAACTTTGCCGCATGTAGTTGCCCAGCGCCGGATGCAACTTGTCGGGCTGCGTGGCCAGCAGCGTGAGCACGTGCTGGTAATCGGCGCCGTTAGAAGTGTGCGTATCTACAAAAATATCGGGCTGCCACCGCCTGAACACCTGCACCAAACTCTGCGCATTCCTCGAATCAAGCTTAATGTAATCGCGGTTCAGGTCCAGGTTTTTGGCGTTCCCCCTGAAGCCGTAACTCTCCGGGCCATCCTGGTTTACGCGGCTGGTGCTGTTGCGGGCAAGAGCGCCGTCTACGTTATAAATCGGGATGATCACCACGGTAACGCGGCTCAGGAGAGGCTGCAGGGCCCGGTTTTGCATCAGATCGCGGGCAAGCATCATCGAGGCATCTATTCCCTCGGGCTCTCCCGGATGAATGCCGTTCTGGATAAACAGCACCCGTTTTTTGCGCGAAAGCTCCGGCTCTGGCTGCGCTTTTCCATCGTCCGAAATTACCACCACGTGCAGGGGCAAACCGCAGTCGGTGGGGCCGGCCTCGCTGAGCTGCACCTGCGGGTAGCGCTGGCTCAGTTTGCTGTAAAAGGCAATGCACTCGTGGTAGGTGGCGGTTTTGGTGCCCTGGCTGGTTTCGTACGGCGTGAGCCACTCTGCGGG
>JAFADQ010000240.1 GCA_023424725.1 Bacteroidota bacterium | reverse complement strand
GCATTGGCTCTACCATTTCTGTGTTGCACGAAGTAAATGCAGTGGCAAAAAGTAAAAGTAATGCTGTGGTATATGTATTGAATAAGGATTTCATATTAGTAGTATTTTGAGGGTAAGTAAATCCGGGCTGCCAAACATGGATTTCATTATTCCGATATAGTATTCTTAGAAATAATGCAGCGCTCTCGCGGTTCTCTCTTCTGTGTATCAGGCTGCTTCCGTAAGTGGTTATACGAAAAATACAAACGATTAGCTGAAAATTTTTTAAAATTCCAAATAAAAATCTTTATATGAAACCCGTAATATTTACGATTGCTATGCTTAACCACCTTAACCGGTAAAGCGAAGTTGCCGCTGTAGCGCTTCTCTGCAGAGTGGCGTACGAAGCTGGTTTAACTTACCTGCAATGCAGCAGTTTAGATAGTTAGAGAAATAGAAAACTTATGTATGGCGTGCGTGCAAAGAAAGTTTTGTGGCACCGGATATTTATTAATTATCTGGCTGAAACAAGGGGTTTTTTGGCCATCGCAGGCCGTATTTGCTACTTTGCCGAGCAACGCTACCGGAGGCAATTATTTTACTTCCGGCAGTATAAAATTATCCAGTGAGCTGGGTTGGGCCATTGTGGCTTCTATATCGGCTACGGTGCGGGGAGCAGTTTTAGACAGGTTTTCGTAGCCGGTTTCCGTAATCAGGATATCGTCTTCTATGCGCACGCCAATGCCCCACCACTTTTTGTCGCAAGGGCTGCCATCCGGAATGTAAATACCTGGCTCTACCGTAATAACGGTATTGGGTTTAAACTTGCCGTAGGTGCCGCGGTCGTGCACATCGAGGCCAAGGTAATGTGAGGTGCCGTGCGGGAAATAGCGGCGCGCCTCTTCTTCTTTGCTTATAATGCCCAGTTTTTTGAGGCCTGCAGCTATTGTTTTTTGTGCCGCCAGCCCCGGATCTCCAAAGTCGTTTCCTGTTTTGCATTTGGCAAACCCTGCTTCCTGCGCGGCCAGCACCAGCTCGTAAATTTGCTTTTGCTCTTGTGTAAATTTGCCATTTACAGGAATAGTGCGGGTTACGTCGGCAGTGTAGCCATCGTATTCGGCGCCGCAGTCCATCAAGATCAGTTCGCCGTCGAGTAGCCTGAGCTTGTTGTTTTCTGTGTAATGCAGCACGCAGCCGTTGTTGCCCGCGCCCACAATGCTGGGGTAGCCCTGAAAGCGAAGGCCATATTTGCGGTACACAAACTCGTGTATGCCCTGCGTTTCGGTTTCCGACATGCCGGGGCGCATCGCCTTCATTACCTCTACCTGGCCAATGGCAGATATTTCTATGGCGCGGCGCAGTTTAACGATTTCTTCGGGAGTTTTGGTCTCCCGCAGCACATTTAGTGCTTCCTGCAGGGTGTGGGCATTAAGCCGGCTTTGCGGGACTTGGGCTTTGGCTGCATTGCGGGCCTTTGCAGATGTTGCCTTATAATATTGCTGCAGGTGGGCGTCTTCCTGCAGGTGCGGATACTCGAAAAATGCTTTCTCAAGCTGCTGCTGTATCTGTTTTTGGTTTAAATTATCAGATTGATGAATAAGGTGAGAAAGCCGGATTTTTTCTGCATCAAAATCAGCAGGGTATTGTACTCTCTCTTTGAAAAGCTGCATCAGACTGTAAAGGTCGGCCTCATCATTCTTGTTGTCGCGTACATCTTCCTGAAACGGCAAAAATAACACCTGATCGAACTGAGCAAAATTAGCGGCAGCTGCAAAGGCTGTAGTGGGCTGTACTTCGGCTATACCGAGCTGTTTTTTGGCCTCTGCAGGTCCGGTTATTCGGCCATTCCAGAGTTCTAGCTGCGGGTTGCGTGGCTGAACGAAAAGTTGTTCGGTTAATTTTTTACCGTTTATTTCGCGTGCTTCGGAGAAAAGCAGCAACACAGCATTTGGCTCGTGAAAGCCTGTGAGGTAAAACAGATCCGGATCGGGATGGTAGTGGTAATCTACATCGTTGGCGCGGTTGCGCACCGGATTGGCAAAAAAAACAGCAACGGAGCGAGGTGGCAGCATGTTGCGCAGCGCCTCTCTCCGTTGCCGGTGAAATTCTTTATCTACAGTATATTCTATTGCCTGCGCAATTAGTTTGTTGTGCTCTGGCACCCCTAAAAACAGGGCCAGCAGGCAGCATACAAACAGCGCACGCATCAGAACACTACTTCACTACGATCAGCCCTTTTTCCTGAGCCTTCTTCAGCGTAGCTGTGATGCCGTTTTTGTTGATAGCACGAAGCGCAGTTGTAGATACTTTTAAAGTGATCCAGGCATCTTCTTCAGGAATGAAGAAACGCTTTTTCTGCAGGTTAGGGTAAAACTTGCGCTTAGTTTTGTTATTGGCGTGAGAAACTTTGTTTCCTACTTGTGTACGCTTTCCGGTTATATCGCAAACTCTGGCCATGATCGGTCGGTTCTTACTTTGGTTTATTCAAAAATGGACGCAAATATAAGAAGCTCCGAGCGTAATAGCAAACCCAAGCTTAAAATATGCATATAAAGTGTTTCGGTTTTGTCCTGTAACGACCAAATTTCCTTGCACCACAGCACAAGTCCTGCCTGTCAATTAATTCCCAAAACTGTGTTCAAACAAAAACCGGCAGCCTTTTACAAGACCGCCGGTTTTATTTGTCTATTTCTGAAATTACGACTTGTGCCTAACCAGCACTTCGTCTATCAAACCATATTCTTTGGCTTCGTCGGCACGCATCCAGTAATCGCGCTCTGAGTTGTCGTACACCTGCTGGTAGTTTTTGCCGCTGTGCAGGGCAATAATTTCATACAGCTCCTTCTTCAGCTTCAGGATCTCACGCGCGGTGATCTCGATATCAGACGCCTGGCCTTGTGCGCCACCCATCGGCTGGTGAATCATTACACGGGCGTGAGGCAGGGCAGAGCGCTTGTTGGCAGCGCCGCCGCATAATAACACAGCACCCATAGAAGCTGCTAAACCAGTGCAAATAGTAGCTACATCTGGGTTAACGTACTGCATGGTGTCGTAAATACCTAAACCTGCATATACCGAGCCGCCGGGGCTGTTTATGTACAGTAAAATGTCTTTCTTCGCATCTACCGACTCCAGGAACAGAAGCTGCGCGGTGATGATGTTGGCGATATAATCATCTACGCCGGTGCCCAGGAAAACGATCCTGTCCATGATCAGGCGCGAGAAAACGTCTATCTCGGCAAAGCGGGTAGGGCGCTCTTCAATAACCGAGCGGGTCATGCTCTCGATGGTGTGCGGAGTCTTGCTCCCAACGTGGTGCATGTACTGGTCTACACCAAGGCCGCTCATGCCAAGATGCTTAACGGCGTATTTCCGGAATTCGTCTTTATTATTCATAGTCTGTCTTGTCTCTGGCTGTGTACGGTAAAAATAGAAAAAAGTCCTGAGTAAGGACTTTTTTCAAATATCAAACCTAAAATAATTTAGTGTCAGAACGTCATGTTGCGGAACTCAGTAGCCGTAACTTGCTTGTTTTCAACCTTTATCTGGCCCAGGATGTGGTCTAATACTTTTTCAGTCAGCAGGTTGTCGTATTCCTGGCGGAACTGCTTACCGTTATCCTGTTGCAGCATCTGGTTGGCGTAGCTGTTAAGGGTTTCTTCCAGCTCTTCGCTCACCTCCATCATGCCAAACTGCTGGCGAATTCGGCCTTTCGCTACCTCTACCACTTCTTCGCCCGATACTTTAATTTCGTTTTTCTCAGCGATTTCGTTCTTTACCAGGTTCCAGCGAAGGGCGTTCAGTTGGTCATCCATCTGCTCGTCTACCTTTTCTTCGGTAAGTTTTTCGTCGGTGGCCAGCATCCAGCGGCGCAGAAACTCTATGGGCAGCTCTATGCCGTTGTGGTTAATTACGGCCTGAATGGTGCGGCTGTAGAGCACGTTTTTTGCTTCGCGGTCGTAGTTTTCTTTTACGGTTTGCGCCACTTTGTCGCGGAACTCCAGCTCGCTGCTTACGTTGCCCGGGCCGAACATTTTATCGAACAGCTCCTGGTTAAGCTCGGCCGGCTCGGTGCGGTTAATGCGCTCTATCACGAACTCAAACTCGCCCTGCAGCTCTTTTGCCAGCTCTTTTTTAAGGCCGGTTACGTGCGCGATGGCGCTATCGTCGTAACCAAACGTTTTGCGGATGTCGAAGAACAGGATATCGCCCGGCTTAACGCCGATAAATTTCTCTTCGCCTTCTTTAATCTGGTTTAGCGGAAGCAATGTTTTGGTGCTGAAATCGGTTTCCAGCTGCTTTAGCTCGCCATACAGGAAATCGCCTTTCTCCGAAACTTCCGGGTTTATCATTTTCCCATTCTGCTTCTGAATATAGGCATAGGTTTCGTCCATAGTAGCATCGTCTATGGTTACCTCGATGCCTTCTACGGTTACGTCGTTCAGGTCAACTTTAAAATCGGGCACCAGGCCCAGCTCGTAGCTAAACTCAAATTCGCGCTGGTTATCCCAGTCAATGCGCTGGTTTTCCGAATCGCGGTTTGGAAGCGGCTCGCCCAGTATGCGCAGGTTGTTTTCGCGGATGTAGTTATTCACCGTTTCCGACAGCATTTCGTTTATCTGCTCTACCAGCAGGCTCTTGCCGTACATTTTCTGGATAAGCGCAGGCGGCACCTTGCCCGGGCGGAAGCCCTTTAGCTGTGCTTTTTTGCTGAAATCCTTTATTTTGTTGTTGAGTTTTTCGGAGTAATCCTGCTCAGAAAGGCTAACGGTAAGCGTGGCGTTAGCGCTGTCAGACTGGTTTAATGCTATGTTCATGTGAGTAGCAATGGTGGCCTGAGCCTGTTGAATTTTTAATGTATCAGCTTTAAACAACAAACCCCCAACCTTTCGGGCCGAGGGTTTGCAGTAGTGTGCGGGTGGAGGGACTCGAACCCCCATGGTTGCCCGCTAGATCCTAAGTCTAGTGCGTCTACCAATTTCGCCACACCCGCGCGTTTGTTGGTTTTGGAGGTGCAAAGGTAGCAGATGGTTTCGGATTTGCAAATAGTTGGGTAGAAATTCTTTTAAAAATAATTAGTAGATGATTGTTGATTGCTGATTGTTGGGCTGTGGCGGGCAAATAAATGGGTGTTGCAGGGTAAATCATGATTCTGACGAAAGGCTGGCGCGATTCTTACAATCTCTGCGCGAGACCAACTTGCTTCTTCTCGCTTCTTAGGCTGTCTTCACTCCTGGGCCGTGAGGCCCCGTTGCCGGAACGTCGCTTTGTTCTCTCCTTAGCCTGCGGCTTTTCGCTACCGCGAAACCAGTCGAGCCCACAGGCGACTAACCCGGCAACTGAAATCGGAAAAAATTTAATTACTGCTTCGCAGGTTTGGTTTGGTTAGCTGTAACGGCAAATTTTAATTGCATAACAGCCTAATTCCATACTATTTCAAAACAAGCCAAATAACCGACCTACCGCCAACTCCCCTCCTTAAACAAGGAGGGGCTGCTGCAATTAAATTTACTACAACAGTTAAATGGGGTGGTTGGATTGTTTAAATGAATAGAAACTGCATCTGTTATTCCAGCCTCAATCACCCAGTCACTTCGTGACACCCCTCCATATTTAAGGCGGGGAACTGCTGGCGTCGCCAACTCTTGCATAGTTATTAGCCGCTGCGGTCGAAATCACCTTGTCGCAACCCAAATCCTGTTTTTCCTATCAACCTTCTAATCCTAATTCAGACAAAACCAAAAGCTGCGATGCCTAAATAAATGAACATCGCAGCTGGAAATTTAATTATACATACCTTCTATTTTGTCGCGGAACTTCTGGTTGATAAATTTCCGTTTCACGCTCATTTTGGCCGTTAGCTCGCCGGTTTCTATGGTCCAGAGGTCGGGCAGCAGCTCAATTTTCTTTATCTGTTCGTATTGCGCGAAGTTTTCGTTAAGTTTAGCTACTTCCTTCTTAAATTTCTCGAGTACCTGCGGATGCTTAATCATTTCGCGGTCGGTGGTGTACTCTATTTCGTGCAGGCGGCACCACTCCTGCAGCACCGCAAAGGCCGGAACGATAAGCGCGCCGGCAAATTTCTGCCCCTCGCCTACCACCATTACCTGCTCTATTAAAGTGCTTTCTTTCAGTTTGTTTTCTATGGGTTGCGGCGCTACGTATTTACCTCCGGAGGTTTTAAATATCTCTTTTTTGCGGTCGGTAATTTTCAGGAATTTGCCATCTATCAGCTCGCCTATGTCGCCAGTATGGAACCAGCCGTCGGCGTCCATTACTTCGGCGGTTTGTTCGGGCTGTTTGTAGTAACCTTTCATTACGGAGCGGCTGCGGGTGAGGATCTCGCCGTCTTCGGCGATTTTCACTTCCACGCCATCAATAACGGGCCCTACAGACCCGATCATGTTCTCGTCGGCATTAAAACGGTTTACGGTAATTACCGGCGATGTTTCGGTTAATCCGTAGCCTTCCATCACCTTAATTCCGGCGCTCCAAAACACCCGTGCCAGCCTTGGCTGCAATGCCGCGCCGCCCGAAACCACGGCCACAATATTACCGCCCAAAGCCTCGCGCCATTTGCTGAAGATGATTTTGTTGGCAAGTTTAAGCTGCGTATCGTACAAAAATCCACCGCTTTTCTGCGGATCGAATTTAAGGCCCAGGTTAAGCGCCCAGAAAAACAGGCCGCGCTTTATGCCGGTAAGCTCCATGCCTTTGCCCACGATTTTATCGTACACTTTCTCCAGCAAACGGGGCACCGTAGAGAACACATGCGGCTGCACTTCTTTCAGGTTATCGCCAATTTTTTCCAGGCTTTCGGCATAATAAATACTCACGCCCACGCTGGTGTATAAATACAAAAGCATGCGCTCGAAAATATGCGACAACGGCAAAAAACTAAGCGCGCGGTGCTCTTTGTGTACCGGCACATAAGGCAGCGCGCCCTGGAAATTGCTCACCAAATTATCGTGGGTTAGCATAACGCCTTTGGGGTTGCCGGTGGTGCCCGATGTGTAAATTAGCGTGAGCAGATCGTTGGGTTGTACCGCATCCATAAATGGCTGCAGCAGCTTTGCATCTTCGTTTTCACCCAGTTTGGTTACTTCGCTCCAGTGCTTGGCGCCGGGTATCTTGTCAAAGGTATAAATATCCTGGATAGTAG
>JAFADQ010000207.1 GCA_023424725.1 Bacteroidota bacterium | reverse complement strand
CCTTACAGCGGCGTGGCTATAGCATTACCCTTTACACGGATATTTTACCTTGCAGCAGGCATAAAAATGGCCGCTGCAGCAAAATATAAAGTGGCGGTTTTTACCGGCAAGTTGTTGTTAACCTCCGGTGAGAGATACAAGTTAATTTCCCGGTATACTTCTCAATTTTTCAACCAAAAAAATCAGATTTTATAACCTGCAACGAGGCAGCCATTATTTATTCCTGAAAAACAACAAAGCCTCCGCAATTGCAGAGGCTTTGTTGTTTTATAGTTTTCCGAAGGTTATTTCTTGCGGTTTTTTCTGTTGTTTTTCTGGTTGTTAGATCCCGGCATTCCCTGGCCAACTTTAGGCGTTGGAGAACTGATGGTTTCGCCGTCTACTTTGGTTACTTTCACCTCTGTGCGACGGTTAACCTGGTGCTGGGCTTCGGTACGGGCATTTTTGATAACCAGCTGAGTTTCGCCGTAGCCTTTAGCGGTAATGCGGTTTTTATCAACTCCTTTGCTTACCAGGTAATCTACAGCCGACTGAGCCCTGCGCTGAGACAGATCGAGGTTATAGATATCTACACCGCGTGCATCTGTATGCGAGCCAAGCTCTACGGTTATGCCCGGAGTATTTTTCAGGATATCGGCCAGAGAATCGAGCACGATAGCCGCAGCCGGACGAATATCGGCCTTATCGAAGTCGTAGAAGATATTGTTAAGCGCAATTGGCTGATCTATCTTCTTCATAGCCAAACGAACCGGCACTGTTACTTCTGTTTTCTCAGACGTAAGGTTTTTAGGCCGCTTACCTACAGTGGTTGCGTTTTCGCGAAGCGCAAAGTACTGGTCTCTCTCGCCCATTACGCTATACGTAGATGCAGAATCGAGCTTAAAGCGAACAATACCGCTGGCATCTGTAGTTTGCTCCTGCAGCTTATTGCCTTGCGCATCTACCAGTGTAACCTTGGTCATGGGCAGTTTAGCCTTTGTGTTTACATCGGTTACGGTAACTTCTGCCACGTAATTAACATCTCGCACAATCAGTTCGTAACGGTAAATATCGTCGCCGCCTTTGCCGCCTGCGCGGTTAGAGCTAATTAAACCTGTAGTGCGCGATAAAACCAGAATACCGAAATCGTCGGCGTTAGAGTTTACATCGGCGCCCATATTTACAGGCTTGCCACCTTCCATTTTAAACACATCCAGCATTCCCATGCCCGGGTGCCCGTCAGAAGCAAAATAAAGCGTTCCGTCTTCGGCTACATAAGGGAAACTTTCGTTTCCTGCCGAGTTTATAGTTGGGCCAAGGTTTTCGGGGTTAGAGAAACGACCGCTGGCATCCATTGTGGTTTTGTAAAGGTCGTTGCCGCCGTGCCCGCCGGGGCGGTTAGAGGAGAAGTAAAGCGTTTTGCCATCTGGAGAGAACATGGGGGTAGAATCCCAGGTTTCTTTGCCGTTTACGCTAATTTGCTGCGGTGCGCTCCAGGTGCTTCCGGTAAGGCGCGAAATGTATAGATTTACGTTTTTACCGCCATCTTTGGTGCCTTCGTTGCTGCGCGCAAACACTACTGTTTTACCATCTTTAGTAAAAGTTGCGGCCGCATCGTGCATTTCGGCGTTGTTCAGCACATTAGAAAACGCAGTGGCAGTTCCGCCCGACATGTTTTTCGGATCATCGAACTTAATAGTAAACAGATCGTGGAAACCTTCGCCGTTGCCTTTGTAGGTTTTACCGGCACGGGCAGAGGTAAATACCAGCTCGTTGCCACGCATAACCGGCGCGTAGTCAGACGAAGTAGAGTTAAGACCGTCTACTCCCTGCACTTTGTACCTTTTAGCACTTTTAATTTGGGTGGCTTGTTCGGCGCTTTTTGCCAGCTCGCGGGCGCGGGCTGTGAGCTCCGAATTTTTGCCCGACGCAGCATAACTGTTAAACTGAGCCGCTGCTTCGTTGTATTTTCCGTTTGCCTTCAGGGCCATTCCGTAATAAAAGGCGGCATCTTCCTGAGCGGTTTTGTTATCGATAGCGCCTTTGTAATACTGCTCGGCTTCCTGAATCCGGTTAGAACGTCTGTAAGCTTCGGCAATACCGTAATTAGCTTTTGCGGGCTCTTTGCCTTTATTCAGGGCGCTTTGGTATTCTTTAATGGCCAGTTCGTACTCTTCTTGCTGAAAGTGCTTGTCGCCTTTGCTTATTCCGCCTCCTGAACCGCAGGCCCCCATTACCACCATGGATAGGATTATGCAGCCGTATGAGAGTTTTTTCATAGATGTAGTGATCAATGGACTAGGGTTTGATGGGCAATAATAAGAAATAAATCTGCATTAAATGATAGTAGAGGCAAAATATTTTGCAAGCCAGGTATTAGAGGCTGGTAATAACCATGCTTTTTCCAGGTCTGATTTGCTCTGCACAAGGTTATTAAAAAACAATGTACCGGCTGTAATTTCTCCGTTTGCCACCTTGTTTTTTATATCCTGCAACGGCACTCTAATTACGTTATCTTCCTGATAAAAAGCAAGTTGCGTTCTATCCAGAAACTGTACAGTAAATTCTTTTTCCAATTCTCTTATAAAATTAACAGAGCTGTCTATAGAGCAGCCGCTGGCTCCGGCCGTGTGCTCATCTATGCCTAAAATTAAAAAAGAATTATAAAAAACCGAAGCCGATGCCTGAAGCTGTACCTTATGCGCCGACCACTGCTTTGCGAACTCTTGCGCTTTCTGCTCTATCGCCCCGGTTTCTGCTGCCTGCAGGTCGCGGTTGGCCTGGTAAATCCAGATGCGGGCGTGAGAGGGAAGTTGGGAGAAGGGAACGAACATGTTTAATGAGTGAATAAGTGAATAAATTAAAAATGCGAATGAGGAAATTTATATAGAACCCATAATTCGCTAATTCACTCATTAGCTCAGCCCTTCCGCCTGAGCAATAAGCTCTGCCAGATCAAACACCTTCACGTTGTCTTCGCGGTCTTTGTTTTTCACGCCGTCGGCCATCATGGTCATGCAAAAGGGGCAGGCAGTGGCAATTATGGTGGCACCGGTGCCCAGGGCTTCTTCGGCGCGCTCTATGTTAATGTCTTTTTTGCCAGGCTCGGGTTCTTTAAACATTTGCGCGCCGCCCGCGCCGCAGCATAAGCCGTTAGAGCGGCAACGTTTCATCTCTACCAGATCGGCATCAAGCACGCTAAGTACATCGCGCGGGGCTTCGTAAATATCGTTGGCGCGGCCCAGGTAGCACGAGTCGTGAAAAGTAATTCTGCGGCCTTTAAACTCGCCGCCATCCTGCACTTTTATTTTGCCGTCGTTTATAAGCTGCTGCAAAAACGTGCTGTGGTGAATTACCTCGTAGTTTCCGCCCAAATCGGGGTATTCGTTTTTGATGGTATTAAAGCAATGCGGGCAGGCTGTAACGATTTTCTTCACGTTATAGCCGTTCAGCACCTCTATGTTGGTAAGCGCCTGCATCTGAAACAAAAACTCGTTTCCGGCACGCTTTGCCGGGTCGCCGGTGCAGCTTTCTTCGGTTCCCAGCACGGCGTAGCTTACCTTTAAATGGTCGAGTATTTTAACAAAGGCTTGTGTTACGCGCTTGTACCTGTCGTCAAAAGCTCCGGCGCATCCTACCCAGAAAAGTATTTCGGGCTCTTCGCCGCGGGCGGCCAGTTGGGCCATGGTAGGAACAGTTATTTTACGCATATATGTGTTAAAGATTGAAGGTTGAAGAATTGAAGGTTGAAGAAGGTTGCATGTTAATTTTAACCTTTTTTAACTATCAATCTTATGTAATTATCATTTATGAATTTTTTCTTGCTCTGGCTAAAACAGACAAAATCTCCTCTGCTTCATTCTCCAATTCTCCGGTTCGTGCCGGATTGATAATTTGTGTTTCCCGAAGCAATTCGAGCCAGAACAGGGTTTCGTCTGCTTCTTCCACGCAAATACTTAATTTAGCATATAGCTCTGCTTTAGACCTTGCCCTGCACACGGCCCTGTAATTGGCCGCTACAGATGTTGCGGACCTAAGTAACTGTCTTCCCATGATCTTTGCCTCCTCAGTTTTAGGCAGATTCTGAAGAAGGCGAACAACCCTTAAGGCAAGCTGCTTTGTTCTGGCTTTCATGGCCTCGGCGTGCGCAATTCTCTCTTCGGGTGTATAAAATCTCTGTGTCATGATAATGAGCTTTCATTAACAATACGGTCTCAATCCTCTTCAACCTTCAACCTTCCTTCACATACACTTCTTCCGCCCAATTCATTCTATCCGATGGCGAAAACGCCCACGGCGCACCGTT
>JAFADQ010000200.1 GCA_023424725.1 Bacteroidota bacterium | reverse complement strand
CGTTTGCCTTCTGCACCGGGTCGAGGTATTTGGTGTTGCCGTAATTACGGTCGCTCACCAAACCGGCAAGTTCAATTCCGAGACCGAAAACACCAACCTTTACGCCCTGTTTCCCGAAAACTTTGTACGGTTTAAATTTACCGACCAATGGTGTATCGCTGAAATCGTAATTGGCTATGAGGTGCGGAAAATTTGCGTGCGGAAGCTGCTTCAGAAGTCCTTCCATGCCGTTATCGAATTCGTGGTTGCCAAGCGTAGTGGCATCGTACCCCATCCGGCTCATGAGTTTGTACTCCAGCTCGCCACCGAAAAAGTTAAAATACGGCGTGCCCTGAAAAACATCTCCAGAATCTAACAACAGCACATTTTTTTCCTGCTGCCTTATCTGGTTTACCAAAGCGGCCCTTCTGGCCATTCCTCCCATTCCGGCGTGTGTGCGGCCATCGTTCGGGAAAGGCTCTATGCGCGAATGGGTATCGTTGGTGTGCAGAATTACCAGCCTCACAGCCCTGTTTTTGGCCTCCGCAGGCATTGGAAAACCGAGCAGGCCAATAGAAGCGGCGCCAAGGGCAGTGGTTTTTATAAAATCGCGGCGGTTCATGAGAGGAAGGTTGAAGGTTGAGGAATTGAAATTTGAGGAGGGTCGAGTTAAAGTTTAAACGGAGTTGCTGGCGCAAGCGTCCGCTTGTGCCGTCCGGATGGACAATTTATTCTCTGATGTACTGGTTTTTGCCTTCGGCAGGCACAAGCGGACGCTTGCGCCAGCGGTGCAGCAACATCTAACATCTGCACATCTGAAATCTGCACATTTTTCAATCTGTTCCATACACCCTGCCCTCAATTTTTGCCTCTACAGGTCTGCCTATAGCTGTGAGGGCTTTTATATGATTTAATATCGCGTCGCGAACGGTGATGCCCAGCACCAGGGCCTTTTCGCCTTCCTTGAAAAACACCATCTGGTCGCCTCCGTTGGCCAGGTAATCAGACACGGCTACCGAGTATATTTTTGATGCCTGCAGGGGTTCGTTGCCAATTTTTATATCGAAGGCGCGGCCGCCCTGCATGGTGTACCGGGCGTTAGAGATAAAGGCTATCCGCTTTGCCGCTGCCAGATCGAAGAGTTTTTGCAGGGTTTGGCCGGTTACTTTTACAATTACCAGCTCATTCTCGAAGGGCATCAGTTCATAAATATTACCGATGGTGATATCGCCTTTTGGTATTGGGTTGCGGAGGCCGCCGTACGTGGTAACAGCTACATCTACAGTGCCTTCATAGTAAATATCTGCCTGCTGCTGCATTAAATCCGTTACAAAATTGCCCAACGTAGATTCGCCGTAGCCGCGGGTTAATTCTTCGGGAGCATAGCCAATTACCTGGTTCATTTTGGCATCTAGCCGGGCTTTGTAAGGCGCTATGTAATTCTCTACAGAAGTATCGGCAGGAAGGGAATTACTAATGCCGATTTGCTGTACTTCGGGTTGCCGGCTTTGCTGCAGAGGCTGCGAGCAGCAAAAAAGCAGGCATGACAGGGCAAAGACAAGCAGGCGCAGGGTAATTTTCATCAGTAATTATTGAGTTGCTAATTTACCAATTGCTTTACAGATTAAATAAAAGCGGAGCTTCGCAGATTAGTTTTACCCCTGATTGCCCCCCGGACATTTCTCCCAAAGTAAGAAAAGAAGCGCTGTAGAGACCACCGCTTCTGGCGCGAGATTTTAGCGAAGCGTCTCTCGTGACCAGGTACGGTTGCCAGTCTCGGTACTGGCGTGGTTTTAAAATTTACGCCGCTGGCTAATAGAAAATATATTACTGAAGTCTGGAGACTTTCGTCTGTACCAAGACACGAGAGACGCTTCGCTTAACTCTCGCGCCAGCAAACGATAGCTCGTTGGTAGCAAAGAGTAAAAAATCAGGCTGCAGCGGCCAAAAAAACGGGTGCCGCAGCATAAAAAAGAGGCAACCGATGTGTGGCTGCCTCTTTTTCTGTTTCAATGCTGATAACGATATTACAAACCTTTCAACGCTTCGGTAGCCTTGGCGTTTTTCGGGTCGAGCTCTTTTATTTTCTGATAGTGCGAGCGGGCCTGCGTTTTGTCGTTCTTCAGCGCGTAGAAATAGCCCAGGTACTCATGTGCCTCTATTAGTGCGGCTTTGTTTTTGGCCGGATCGGCGGTGCCTTTCTCTACTACTTTTTCGTAGTGCTCTTTGGCCAGGCCTTTGGTGGTTTCTGGGTCGAGGCTGGACATGGCACGGGCGCGCCACTGGTGGCCAACTACCAGGTCGGGCTGCACTTCTGTAATCTTAGCGAAAGCGCTATCGGCCGACTGGTAATTTTTGCCCAGGTAATGCGCCTGGCCCAGTGCGAAATAATCCTGCAGGGTAATGCCTTCGCCTTTGTTTATGCGTTTCTGGAAATGATGCGCCGCCTTGTTATACTCTTTGTTTTTCTGATACAAATTTGCCAGACTCACATGAATATCTACATTTGCCGTATCCATTGCCAGCGCCTTGTTCAGGTTCTCCAGCGCCTTTTCGTTCTGATCCAGCTTCAGCAAAATATTGCCGTAGTTTTCATAATCTGAGGCCAGCATTTTATCTTTCGGAGCTGTAGCAAAATACTGATCCATGGTTTTTAGCGCATTTTCTGCATCGCCGCTCTCATGTAGCGAGTATGCTTTAACACGCAGCATAATATAGTTTTTCGGGTCCTGGGCAAGCACCTCGTCGGCGTAAGCTATAGCGGTTGGGTAATCTTTGCTCAGGTACAGGAAACCGGCGTAACGGCCACGTGCATCTATGTCGTTATTGGCAAGGCGCACGTAGGTTTTGTAGGCATCGCGGGCATTTTCTAACTGGCTGGCCTGGTAATACAATTCGCCAAGCTCGCGGTAAGCCGGCGCAAAAGTAGTATCTATAGCAACTGCCTTTTGTAAGGCGTCTAAAGCCTGCGTATAATTGCGCGACTGCGAGAAAATCTTTCCGATTTTCATGTGTGCCTGCGCCAGCTTTGGGTTAAGGCGGGCTGCCTGCTCAAAATCGGTAACGGCAGGGCCGCCTACGTTTTTCTGGAAATAAGCCTCGCCGCGAAGCAAATACAGATCGGCGTTTTTATTATCTAGTTTAATGGCCTCGGTTAGCATGTTAATAGCTTTATCGAGGTGTTTGGCGCTCATGTAGGCTTCGGCAGCTTCCAGCATTACTGCCGGGTCTTTGCGGCGGCTTAGCTTCAGGGCTTCTTCTATATTCGCATCGGCTTCTACAGGTTTATTTTGTTTAAACTGCACTTTGGCCAGCCCAACATAATTTAGCGGTTCTTTAGAGCGCACCTCCATCCCCTTCCGGAACATGGCATTGGCCGAATCTAAGGTGCTGGTTTGCAGCAGCAGATCGCCCATATAATAATAGGGTTTTGCGTCTTTCGGATCTTTGTTCATCAGCGCCCTGAAAGTTTTGCGGGCAGCTTTGTAGTTTTCGGCTTCTGTTTGCCGAATACCATCGGCAAGGGTTTGGGCCTGCGCCTCGTTTTGGCCTAAGGCAAGCGTTAATCCTGCCAGTACGAACAGAGATGAAAATTTTATCTTTTGCATGTAATGAAATAAGATTTCTGAAATTTGGTACTTATAATACGAAAATCGCGCCAAGGTTAGTTCCTTCCGCACGGTTTTGTACTTGCGGGTGCAAAGAACGTTACTTTTTTTGATTTTTGGGTTTTCGTGAGGGATTGAACAAATTAAACGCGTTAAAATGACCATAGCCCACGGTTTTAAGCCACTACTGTGCAAAAAGTAAACAAACACATTAATTATCAACCTGTTGCGCCCTCGCTCGCATCTTTCGAGTGTGGGTTATGGGCGGCATCCTGCGGCTAATAAAGTTATAAAACGGCCATAGGCCTGCTGTAGCTCACACTCGCAAGATGCGAGCGGGGGAAAACCCTGAAACTATTTATACAAACAGGCCGCTCCTCTGGACCTATTTCGGCAATATTTGATTTAGGTTGACGGCTATGGCGAGGACACTGACGTGGGCAGACTTTAATATTTTAGTTAAAGTAAATATATCCAGATATTTATAACGAAATAACCAGGCTTTTAATTGTACAATTTATTAATTCCGTTTATTTTACCTTAGGCCAAAGTAAAAAAACAATATAATCCCGCAGATATCAGATAGTACTGCTACTAGATCAATTCTTTGTTGAAAGACTTAAAACCCAAGGATTACAGATTACTATAATTGGTTTATTTCTGGTCGCCGTGCCTTCGTTCAATCTTATCGCTATCGCCAAACTGCACTAATCTTATCGGCATGGTGGCTGGCAACAATCCCGATTTCAGCACGATGCGCTGGCCGCGCTCGCTGGCTACAAACGATGCAAAGCCCGTAGCAAGGCCGGCCCGGGCTTCGCGGCTTATTAAATAAATATTGCGCCTAAGCGGGTACAATTTAGTAGAATTTGGGGTTAAATACGCCTGGTACGGCTGGCAATACTCGCCGGTGCGGCCGTTGCGGTCTTCTTTAAGAGCGGCAACTTTTATTTTCTGCAAAAAGTTGGAGCTTAGCGTGTCGTCGTGGTCGCTAATCCAGCTAAGGCCAATTACACCAATCGCGTTTTTGTTTTTGGATACATACTCTACCACTTCGGGGTTTGTGTTGGCCGCGAAAGCATTGCCGGCAAACGGCTTGTTCAGCAATACAGAATCGGCAAGGTAGCGCACCGTGCTGGAGTTTTGGGTATCGAAAA
>JAFADQ010000185.1 GCA_023424725.1 Bacteroidota bacterium | reverse complement strand
TCTAAGCCCTGTTCGTTTAAATGTACGTTCTGATGAATCGGGACTTGCGCAAGGTAGTTAAGAATGATGTCGAGCTGTTTTGGTTTTTTGGCCAGCATTTCGAACAAACTTTCCAGCTTTTCTTCTTCGTGCACCCAATGGGCTGCGAGCCTCACTTTTCGCACTACTTTAGGAGAAAAACGGTCGCCCATTTCTTCAAAAACCTGCACTACTTCTTTCTGTATCAGGCTTTTTATTACAGAATGAAAGGTTTGCCTGTCGAGCAGTGCCGCCACTTCGGAGAAACTAAGCGTTACCTGGTTTTGCAGCGCGTCTATCAGTTCTTCTTCCTGGTTAGAGAGCTCGTATTTGTTGTTTTCCCGGTTCCAGGCGGGGTGCAGTTGTACTTTGCTTTCGCCGCTCAGCTTTAGCGCGCTGGGCAGTGCCGCCACAATCACCTCGCCTATGGAGCACATGTAATATTCGGCAATCCAGGTAAAAAGCTTTAGCTGAAGTTCGGTTACAACCGGCTCTTCGTCAATAACTTCCAGCAGGTATTTGGCCGCGTAATCTTTGGGCGCC
The DNA here is from genome assembly GCA_023424725.1 of Bacteroidota bacterium. Taxonomy (GTDB): domain Bacteria; phylum Bacteroidota; class Bacteroidia; order Cytophagales; family Hymenobacteraceae; genus JAFADQ01. The sequence continues at coordinate 5,697 of JAFADQ010000185.1, read as the reverse complement.
TCGGGGTGTACTTTGGCAATAATGCAGCTCATTACCTTTTTCTGGCCGAAAGGCACTATTACGCGCACGCCGGCCTTTACCTGGCTGTTCATCTCGTAGGGCACCCGATAGGTAAACAGCTTGGGAAGCGGCAAGGGCAAAATTACGTCGGCAAACAGCGTAAGCCTTTCGGTGGGTTTATCAGAAAAAGAATTAAGCTCTAATGGGGTCAAAATTGGTGCTTGCAGGTTTGGGTATGCTGAACTGGCAAAGTTCGGAAAGTTGCGGGAGAATTACAGACTTTACTTAAAACTCTAAACCGGAAAATTAATTGTAAAGTGTACTTGACATTGTTGTAAAGTTTGTTTTGCATTTGTAATGTTAACTTTACTTATAGAGCTATGCAAAGTATAAGCATTTTTCCGATGAACGGATACTGGGGTAAATATTTAGGAGCAGCAATTTGCGTTGGAGCGATTCTGGGGTTTTCGCTGATTTTGCTCGAAAAACATGAACTGCTACAACTTGTTATTCCCTCTGAGATTCAGTTTCCGGTTTTGGAGCTAATTTTTGCATTTGGGCTTTTTATTCTCACTTTCAGTAAAGAAAAAGTCGACGACGAGCAGATTCAGCGTGTTCGTTATACCGCGCAAAGAGCCGGGCTGTTTATAAGCTTTCTCGCCGCATTTCAGTTTCTGTTTGTTAATTTACTTACCCTGCGCAAAGATGGCTCTTCAATTATAGATGTAGATCATTTATCGCATTTAATTCTGTTTCTGCTTATAATTCCTTTACTTATATACCAGATTATTTTTCAGATAGGAGTGTTTTTCGATCCGGGATGGGTGCATTCTGACCGAACTGCAGAAGATAATTTGCGCGAAAACCCGGTTTTTCGTTATTTCCTGATAGGCATTCATGTGGCTGGTATTATCGTGCTGATTATGGCACTTATACTTAAAAAGTAAAAATGACAAACATCTTAAAGCTTCTCCGGATTAAGCAAAACATCGGGCAAGCTGAAATGGCCGAAAAAGTAGGTGTTTCGAGGCAAACTATTCATTCTATAGAGTCCGGAAGGTTTGTGCCTTCTACTTTGCTGGCGCTTAAACTTGCCCGTGTATTGCAGGTAAAAGTAGAAGATTTATTTTTTCTTGAAGAAAACGATTAAAGCCTTTCTGAAAGAAATTTATCTCTCTTTGTAACACAATTATCTCTCTGCTTGTCTTTATCTTGTAACCTGTTTTATGGGTAAGGTGCAGGCCTGTTGGTTTTAAGCTTTGCGCACTTCCTTCTTTCTTCCGAAATTATAAGTTTTATGTTTAAAAAGTTAGTTACAATAGCAGCTTGCGCAATACTTATGTTGCCGGCTGTTGTTATGGCGCAAACCGAGGGACCTTTGCCCTGCGGCACCGAAAAAATGGTGAAAGAGCGCATGCTACGCGACCCTGATTATGCCCGGCAAATAAAGGAGCACCGCGAGCTAATGCTAAAACTGATGGAGAACCCTCCGGCAGAGCTAAGGCAGCAAAACAACATCGTGGTTCCGGTCGTGATTCATGTAATGCACGATTATAACAACGGCAACATTAGCCGCGAGCAGGTGCTGGATGCCATGCGCATTCTTAACGAAGATTTTAACGCCGCCAGCTCCGATCTTGCCGATGTAGACCCTGCTTTTCAATCTATAATTGGTAATGTAGGCATCGAGTTCCGGCTGGCCAGGTTAGATCCTAACGGAAACTGTACCGATGGCATTACCCGCACTTATACACCGCTTACCTCCTCGGCTAACGATAACGTAAAAGACCTTATCCGCTGGGATCCTAATAAATACCTTAATATTTGGGTGGTAAAAACTATTAGTTTTGGAGCAGGCGGCTATGCGTATTATCCATGTCCGGGGCCCGATATAGATGGTATTCTGGTGGCTGCCGGGCAATTTGGTTCTATCGGCACAAGTTCCGGTTCTACCTTGTTCCGGTCTATTACCCACGAAGTTGGCCATTACCTTGATTTGCCGCATACCTGGGGTAACAGCAATAACCCCGGCCTGGCCTCTAACTGTAACGACGACGATGGCGTAGCCGATACGCCAAACACTATAGGCGTAGCCAATTTTGCCTGCAATACAAGCCAGATTACCTGCGGATCGGTAGATAACGTGCAGAATATCATGGATTATACCATGTGCCAGATCATGTTCACCAAAGGGCAAAAAGACCGCATGCTGGCCGCACTAACGCTATCGTGCCGCTCTAACCTTATCGCGCAAAGCAACCTGATGGCAACCGGCACCAACGATGGCTTTACACCTGCGAATTGCGTAGCCAAAGCAGATTTTAATTCTTTCCAGAGAACGATTTGTGCCGGAAGCCAGGTAAAGTTTTTTGATATGACCTATAACGGCGAGCCGGATACTGCCACATGGCAATGGAACTGGAGTTTCCCGGGAGGTACGCCATCTGTATCAACAGAAAGAAATCCAACGGTGGTGTATAATTCGCCGGGCACGTATCCGGTTACTTTATCGGTTACAAACCCTGGTGGAGTAAATACCCGTACCAAAGCTGCTTATGTAGAGGTAAGTGCGGTATTTACAGGGCTGTCGGCACCATATTTAGAGGGTTTTGAAAGCAACACATTCCCGCTACATCCTACCGACCAGCTAAAAGACTGGGACCTGCAGAATGGTACAACCAATACCTGGGAGCAAACCTCTGCGGCTTCTGCTGAAGGCAGCTTTTCTATGCGCATCAGGCATCAGGCGGTTCCTTTTAATCGGGTAAACAGTTTGGTAACGCCTAACATCGATTTCTCAGGGATAACCTCCATTCCTAGAGTATATTTTAAAGTAGCATATTCTGAGCCTTATTTGGGCGATCCAGACAGGTTACGCGTTTATTTCTCTACCGATTGCGGGCAAAGCTGGGCGTTAAGGTATGCCAAAGCGGGAAATGCACTGGCTACCGCGCCGGCTGTGGCGGGCAATTTTGTGCCTACTGCAGAGCAATGGCGCCAGGAAAGTATTTCGTTGCCGGGAAGCAGCCAAAATATAATGCTGAAATTTGAAAGCACAAGTGGCAACGGCAGCACGCTGTACCTGGATGCGATAAGTATTGGCAGCCTGATTTCGGGCACCGAAGATATGGTAGTAAAGAACAGCCTGCAGGTTTTCCCTAACCCAAACAACGGCCAGGCAACCATACGGTACGAACTATTGCAGCCATCTAAAGTTAGCCTTATCATTACCAATGCAATAGGGCAGCAAGTGGCAAAAACAGAGGCAGCAGAGCAGAACGGCCTTCAGGAACTGGATCTGCAAACCCTGGCCGGCAAAAAGCTGGCAGCCGGTGTTTATATTATACAACTACAAACCGCAGGGCAGGTAGTTAATCAAAAGCTAATTGTAAACTAAGTTATTTTGGCTGTTTAAAACAAAAGAGGCTGCTTTATCGGGCAGCCTCTTTGTTTTATGATTTTATAAAAACTATTCCGTTTCTTCCAGTTTTTTCAAAATTATTTCTTTCAAATCCGGAGCCGCCAATAGTCCTTCCACCATTTCGTCGCCTATAATAAAAGTGGGCACATCGCGTATTTCTACTTCTTCGTAAGCATGGGCCAGGGCTTCCTGATGCGCGCGCTTGTATTTCTTCGTTTTAAGGGCCTGCCGGTAAGCATTTGCGTTTAATCCGATTTCCGATGCCAGTTTCACCAGCACTTCTTCGTCGCCAATATTCTGCTCTTCCTGAAAATACGCCCTGAAAAGCCGGGCATTGTATTCTTCTTCTTTTCCTTCTTCAAGGGCATATTGGTAACCTGCAAAGGCCAGATCGGTGCGTGGTTGCGGCGAAATGCGGGGCAAAACAGCTTTAATGCCCAATTGCCTGGCCGCGGGGTAAACCTGCTCGCTCCACTGTTGCTGCAGGTAACTGCCTTCCGGTTTTAATTGCTGGGTAGGGTGGGGCCGGAGCTCATAAGGCATCCATTGCACTTCTACCTGGTCTTCTATTCCTTTTAAGGCTTTTTGCAGTTCTATTTCCGCGAAAAAACAAAACGGGCAAACGTAATCTGAGTAAACAAATATTTCTAACATAGTATGGTTTTAGCTTCTGATGGCCATAAAATTGGTGCCTGCAGCCTGGCCCGTTTGCTTTACGGCATTTTTAGAGCGCCGTTAATGGCAGTAACAGGTTATTGGTTTTTGTGTTTTTGCTTATCGTAAATAATATAAATTGCCAGCGCCGCTAAACTTATTACCGATATCCAGATAAGGCCGGTTTTAAGCCGGTCTATTTCGGTGCTAAGCCATGCAATAAGAATAATAAGCGGCAAAATGCCCAGCACGGTGGCCAGCATAAAGGTAAAGTAATTCATCCGGGCAATTCCGGCAATAAAGCTAATGGCATCGTTAGATAAAAAAGGCGAAATGCGGGTAATGATTACAGCCCAGAAACCATATTTATGCACAAAATCCTGCATTTTAGTTTCGGTTTTCTTGCCTATCAGTTTTTGCACGGTGCTTTCGCCTAATATCAGCCCGATAATATAACCAACGGTAGAGGCCGTAAAAACCGCTGCCAAAGCAATTAACGAGCCCCAGAACGGGCCGTACGCCAGCACTGCCACTACCATTAATGCCACCGCGTTTATCACGATCAGGAACATTTGCAGCACCATGGCCAAAATAATAATTAGCGGCCCCCAGAAACCAAACTGACTGATCCATTCTTTAATGGCAACTCTGTCGTCGCTGGTAAGGGTTTTAAATGCGTGTTTTACATAATCATGAAACGACGGAACCAGAAAATACAAGCCAATGAGTGTGGCCACAATGCCCAGCGAGATAAATAATGGTACTTTGGAGGTGCCGCCGCTATTGGTTTTGGGTGAAGATGATTGCTTTGCGCTTGCCATGAAGCCGGTTATGGGTAAATAAGCACTGTTACGGAATTATGCCGGCTTTGTGCAGTAGTTTAAACGAAGATTTTGTGCGAACCGATAGGCTGCGGCAACCAAAAAATGGTGCATCAGCGCCTAACGCAACTAGTTTTTATTTACCAACTGTCTTTTTCTTCCTCTTCCTGCTTCTCGTATTCTTTTTTCCAGAACAGGTAAAAGCCGGCCGTTAGCGAATAGCCAAAGCCATAGCCGCCGTTATGGTTCAGGTCGCTTTCATGAATACCGCGCAGCAGCGGCTGCACGTTTACCAGTTCCCAGCCGTCGTTTCCCATAAGCGCCAGGTGCTCACCGTATTCAGGGTTCTCCAGCAGCGATTCTGCCATTGGCTCGGTGTCGGGCAAAGCAGTTTCCGTTCCATCGCTAACACGGCTGCGCTCTTCGTACTGCACAGGAAAATAGGTGGTGTGGTAATAATAAGCTTTCATTCAAAAGTAATGATGTGCCAAATGTACTTCGTGTGCCTTCAACGGCAAAACAATAAACGCTGGCAGGCTTATTTTTTGATCAGGCTAACCCATCTCTTTCCAAAAACTGCCGTAGCAAAACCCAAACTAAAAAAGGAGGAAACCATGCCACAAGGAGACAAATCTAAATACACCGACAAGCAAAAGCGCCAGGCCGAACACATAGAAGAAAGCTACGAAAAACGCGGCGTAAGCGAAACCGAAGCCGAAAAGCGCGCCTGGGCCACTGTAAATAAGCAAGACGGCGGCGGGAAGAAAGGAGGGAAAAAGTAGTGGGTAGTGTGTATTGGGT
>JAFADQ010000180.1 GCA_023424725.1 Bacteroidota bacterium | reverse complement strand
CTACCAGCATAAGCGCCAGAATTACAGAAAGCAGCGTTATAAAAACAGATTCGCCCATAAACTGCCGCATTAATTGCCAGCGGTGCGCGCCTACCACCTTGCGCAAACCAACTTCTTTGGCGCGCCTGGCCGACCGCGCCGTTGCCAGGTTCATGTAATTAATGCACGCAATAAGCAATATAAACAGCGCCACAAAGCTAAAAATGTAAATGTAAGAGCGGTTACCACTCGGGCTTATATCGTAGGTAAAATCGTTAATTAAATGAATATCGGGCAGCGGCTGCACACGGAACGTGATAGATGCCTGCAGTTTGTTTTCTTTCGTCCAGGGCTCTATGGTGTTTAGCCAAAGGTTGTGCAGTTTGGTTTCCAGCGCGGCCTTTTGTTCTGGTTTTTGCAGCAGCACGTACGTGTACGAACTCATCTCGAACCAATCTTCGTCGCCCGACGGATAAGCAGCCATTGCCTCATCAAAAGTAGCGTGGGCCAGAAAGGCGTTTGCCTTTATATGCGAGTGGCCGGGGTCCTGAAAAACGCCCGTTACCCGATGGCTGTTTTTGCTGAACTTCAGCATTTTGCCTACCGCTTCGGTGGTGCTTCCAAAGTATTTTTCGGCAAGTTTATCGCTTATTACCAAGGTGCGGGGCTCGCGCAAAGCAGTGGCAGGGTTGCCGGCTATTACCGGGTAATCGAACACCTTAAAAAAGTTGCTGTCGGCAAAAAACAGGTTGTCTTCGTTAAACGCTTTTTCTTCGTACCAAACAGTTTGCTTGCCCAAAGGCCGCAACCGCACCGCTTCTTCCACCTCCGGGAAATCCTGTTTTACAACCTGCGCCAGTTTTTTAGACGACATCGCGAATTTATCGCGCTCGCCCATTAAGCTAAAGTCGGTGGCAATTCTAAAAATCCGGTCCGATTTGCTGAAATGCCGGTCGAAACTAAGCTCGTCCTGCACAAATAAAAAAATCAGAATACAAGCCGAAATACCGGTGGCCAAACCCAGAATATTTATTGCCGAATAGACCTTGCTCCGGACCAGATTCCGCCAGGCAATTTTAAGGTAACTGCGTATCATAATGTGTTGTGTTTTATTTGTTTTGCCTCTGTTTATTGCAAAAACCGGCTCTGTATGCCTGGTGGTTTTAAGGTAATTATGCCGCCGCCTGAAGGCCCGGGCTATTCGCTGCAATCTTTTGTGCAGTGCTGGCGCATAGCTTATTATAAAAACAATGGCAACAACCTGCGGGCACCAAAAAAACAGCTGCTACGGCACAAAAGTATTTCCGCTGCTATCCCTGGCGGGACAGTGGGCGGCGTAATTCTTTTATGCTGCAATGGCCAAAAAACTGCCCGTCGCAGGGTAACACAGTAAGCTTTTGTAGCGAGAAAACTTTTTCGGAGATATAATTTCCAACCAGCTCTGCCACTTTATCTTCCAGCTATTTTCCGCGTAAATTTTTTGCTACAATTTTGCCGCTCGGGTCTATTAAAAGGGTAGCGGGAATGCTGCCGATGTTATACAACTTTGCTGCTTCGCTTTGCCAGAATTTTAAATCCGAAACCTGTAACCAAAAGCCAGGCTGCAAGCGGCAAAAAACCGGGTGGTACGCTATAAATTTGCACTGCTCAGCGGCGGGCTTCTATAAAATTATTTACAATAACTCTTTAGCGAAATCTTTTACCGGCATGTTTTCGGTAACAATTTGACCGTCGAATAACCTGATAATGCGGTGGGCGTATTCGGCATCGGAAGGAGAGTGGGTAACCATTATAATGGTTGTGCCGGCTTCGTTAAGTTCGGTAAGTAAATTCATTACTTCCTGGCCGTGCGCCGAGTCCAGATTACCGGTTGGCTCATCTGCCAGAATTAATTTTGGCTTCGCGATAACCGCCCTGGCAATGGCAACGCGCTGCTGCTGCCCACCAGAAAGTTGCTGCGGAAAATGGTTGCGGCGGTGCGCGATCTGCATCTGCTCCATCGCGTCTTCAACCCGCTTTTTTATTTCAGCAGCAGGCATTTTTAAGTAAATAAGCGGCAGTTCTATGTTCTCGTAAACGGTTAGCTCGTCTATCAAATTAAAGCTCTGAAAAACGAAGCCAATGTTTTCTTTCCGCAAATCGGCGCGCTGCCTTTCCGGGAATTTAGATACTTCCTTATCCAGAAAATAAAACTCGCCGCCCGATGGGTTATCTAACAAACCAATAATGTTTAGCAGTGTAGATTTTCCGCAGCCAGACGGGCCCATAATCGCCACAAATTCGCCCTGATTTATCTCGAACGAAACGTTATTGAGCGCGGTGGTTTCTACCTCGTCGGTGGTGTATTTTTTTTGCAGGTTTATTGTGCGAAGCATAGAGGTCATGACAGATGAATGGATGAGTGGAAGAATGGATGAAGGAATAAGTTTTGTGTTTACTAGTTGCTTGTTACTTGGTTATTGCTTTTGTTCTTTAATTCCTGCTGTAACCGGGTTATAAAAGCTCCAACCGAAAGTCCGGTAGCGAATAGTAAAAGTTGAAATACCGGGGTGTTGGTACCGCCCGTTTCTTCCGGTTTTACCATCATGCCCAACACCATTCCTGCCAAAAAAGCGGAAAATAAAAATAAGAATACAAGGGTG
>JAFADQ010000172.1 GCA_023424725.1 Bacteroidota bacterium | reverse complement strand
TCGGGCGATGGTGTTAAGAAAGCTGCGATAATAAGAATTACCACAATGGCATGGCGGCGGTACACGCGCATTATCTCCGGACTCATAATGCCCACCTTGGTGAGGAAAAACACGATTACCGGCAACTGAAACATAATGCCGCATGCCAGGGTGAGCGTTGTTAAGGTAGATACATAACTCGATATATCGAACTCGTTCAGGATGCTGGGATCTACCTGGTAAGAGGCCAGAAACTGTATCGACATAGGCGATACAATATAATACCCAAACAGCACACCCGACATAAACAGTACGGATACAAAAAACACCGCGCCGCGCGAGGTATTGCGCTCGGTTGGGTGCAGGCCCGGTTTTACGAACCGCCATATTTCCCAGAACAGATACGGAAAACCGCACACCAGGCCAAATACAAACGAGGCTGTAATGTGCATGCTAAACTGGCTGCTGAGCTCGCGGCTTTGCAACGTAAACGGCATTTCGGAGATGCACATGCCCGGCGTGCCCATTTTGTCGCCCAGTTTGCACAGCATTTGGTAGGTCCAGAAACTGGTTTTAGACGGGCCCAGAATCAGCTCGCCAAATACAAATGCCTTATTAACAAACGCGGCAATAGAAAACACCAACACCGCAATTACCGACCGGATTACGTGCCAACGGAGCTCTTCCAGGTGGTCGATAAACGACATTTCTTTTGCTTCCAGCCTTTCCTGCGCCACTAATCTTTAGGTTTTTTTAGCTGTTGTTGAATGTCTTTTTTACTTTCTGATGCACTGTTTTTTGGCCTTTGCAGGTAACCTCACCCCTAACCCCTCTCCACAGGAGAGGGGTTAGGGGTGCCTTTGTCGTTAAAACCAAAGGTTTTAACTTTCCCCTCTCCTGTGGAGAGGGGTTAGGGGTGAGGTCTTACGCGAACAGCGGATATCCTTCCATCCACTGGTTTATTTCCTGGCGCACGGCGGTTATTTTGCTTTCATTGTCCGGGTTTGTAAGCACTTCATCTATCAACCCTACAATACGGCCCATGTCGTCTTCTTTAAGGCCGCGGGTGGTAACGGCTGCCGTGCCTACGCGCATTCCGGAAGTTACAAACGGCGATTTATCGTCGAAAGGCACCATGTTTTTGTTGATGGTGATATCGGCTTTAACCAGTGTGTTTTCGGCCAGCTTGCCGGTTATGTTTTTAGAGCGAAGATCGATCAGCATCAGGTGGTTATCGGTTCCGCCAGAAATTACGCCGTAACCTCTGCGCACAAATTCCTGTGCCATGGCCGCCGCATTTTTCTTCACCTGTATAATATACTCTTTGTACTCCGGAGTTAAAGCCTCGAAAAAGGCAACCGCTTTGGCCGCGATAACATGCTCTAAAGGGCCGCCCTGCGTGCCGGGGAAAACAGCGCCATCCAGCACGGCGCTCATCATCTTTAATTCGCCTTTCGGAGTTTTGTGGCCCATCGGGTTTTCAAAATCCTGGCCCATCATAATCATTCCGCCGCGTGGGCCGCGCAATGTTTTGTGCGTGGTGGTGGTTACCACGTGGCAATGCTGCATAGGGTTATTCAGCAAACCTTTCGCGATTAAACCTGCCGGATGCGAAATATCGGCTAATAGAATAGCGCCAACGGCATCGGCTGCTTCGCGGAGCGCGGCGTAATTCCAGTCGCGGGAGTAAGCAGAGGCGCCGCAAACGATAAGTTTTGGTTTTTCTTTTTTGGCCGTATCTACAACTTTATTAAAATCTATCTGGCCGGTTTCTTTCTCTACCCCATAAAAGCTTGGCTGGTAGAGTTTGCCCGAAAAATTTACCGGAGAGCCATGTGTTAAGTGCCCGCCGTGGCTTAAATCGAACCCAAGAATTTTATCGCCCGGATTAAGAATGCCCAGCATTACCGCTGCGTTTGCCTGCGCGCCGCTGTGTGGCTGCACGTTTGCCCAGGCTGCGCCGAAAAGCTCTTTTGCCCTATCAATGGCCAGTTGCTCGCTTTGGTCTACCACTTCGCAACCGCCGTAATACCGCTTTCCGGGAAGGCCCTCGGCGTATTTGTTGGTCATGATGCTGCCCTGCGCCTCCATTACCTGATCTGAAACAAAGTTTTCGGAAGCGATAAGCTCTATGCCGTGCGCCTGGCGGTTGTGCTCTTTCTTTATCAGGTCGAATATTTGGGAGTCGCGTTGCATATAGGTAGTGGGTAATGAGTATTGGGTAATGAGACAAAAAACTGCCGCATGGTTTAGCCTGCAAAAGTACTTTAGTTAGGGCAACTATCCAAAAGGCTGAGTTGGTGGCTGATGGGGCAAAAAACGGCATCTGCTGCCTTTTTAGAATCGATGCTGTACTTTTGTGCTTTCAACAACAGTTTTTGGTTTGCGTTTTTCAGCCTTTTCAGATTTCCGAATACAAACTCTACCACAATTACTTCTGGTTTTTATGTTCTGCTGCCCGGTTTTTTGCCACGCGCAGATATTAAATGTAGAACGTGCCCGGATTGAAAACGACTCGGCGCGCTATTTTACCGGGAGCGGCAGTATTAATTTGCTGCTGTTTAACCGCAATGCCGGCGAAAACGACCCGAACACTTTTATTGGCCTTGCCGCTATTGGCGATGTGGCGTATTTATCGGAGAAGAACAGTTACATCCTCATCAATAATTATAATTACACGGCTGTGCGCAAAGAGCCCATTGTGCGCACCGGCTACAGCCACGTACGCATAAATTTTGGCCGCCGCAAACGCTATTCTAGCGAAACCTTCGGGCAATACCAGTACGATTTGGGACGCGGGCTAAACTTACGAACTTTAGTGGCCGCCGGATTTCGGATGAAAATTATTAACGGCAACAAAGCCAGCTTAAACACCGGCACCGGCATAATGCACGAGCGCGAAGAATGGGTAATCCCGAATTCGGAAAAACAGATCGTAACGGTAAATTTTATAAAATCTACCAATTACCTGAGCACGCGCATAAAGTTTAACGAGCAGGTAGAGTTAAACGCCATTGTGTATTATCAGGTGGGCTACGATAAAGACATAAGCCACTTCCGGCACCGGGTGAGCGGCGATACCAATATCAATATTAAACTTACCTCTAAGCTGCGCTTCCGGACAAACTTTAACTGCAATTACGAGAACCGGCCTATCATCCCGATCACGCCCTTTATTTACTCGCTTACCAACGGCGTGCAGCTGAATTTTTAGTGGCTGGCGCATGTGTTTTTGATGCCTGCAGCCTCCAAAATAAACTTATTGTTTAATAATTCTTTTGCTGATTACCTCTGTTTGTAATTGTATGGTAAGCAAGTACATGCCGCTTTGCAGGTTGCCAAGGTTTTGTAATGTAATTTGGTTTGGGCCTTTCTCCAGCATAGCAGTTTTGCTGAGAATGGTTTTGCCCAGCCCGTCGGTTAATTTTAGTAAAGCTTTTTGTTGAGTAGTGGTTTCTATAGTTGCCCTCACCAGACTGCTAAACGGGTTTGGCGCTACGGCGAGCGTACTATTTTGCTGATTTGTAAAGTGCACAGCCCTTACGCCAAGGTTGGTTTGGGTGCCATCCAGGTCGTGTTGCCATAGCCGGTAGTAGCAAGTTGCTGTAGGAGAGGCCTCAGTATCTGTATAAGAATATAAGGCGCCAAAGCTGGTGTGGCCATTTTTAGGGCTAACAGAGGCTAATTTGGTAAAATCGTGCCCGTTGTAACTTTTTTCCAGTACAAACCCGGCGTTGTTTTCTTCTGATGCCGTTTGCCATTGCAACAGTGCAGCGTTATTTTGCCTGGTTGCGGTGTAGCTGATCAGGTGCACCGGTAAGGGAGAAACATTTCCGTGCATAGCCACAAAGATATCCTCGCCTCCGTTACTGCTAATAGGGCC
>JAFADQ010000104.1 GCA_023424725.1 Bacteroidota bacterium | reverse complement strand
AAGCTAAAAATTTACCCTCTTAATAGTCTTATACTGTATGTTTTATGGAATTTGCCGCCTCAGTGTTGTCCCTGTTCGGCACGAACCGTCCGATAAATCGGAGCTAACCACTCAATTACTTTTCGGCGAGGCTTACCAAATTCTGGAGCACCGCGAAAAATGGCTGTTTATTCAGCTCGCCGACGATGGTTACACCGGCTGGATAGATGCAAAACAGCACACCGAAATTACAGAAGAGTATTACCAGAGCTGGACTTCGGTTAAGCATCCGCGCTGCGCCGATCTGGTGCAAACCTGTGCTGCAGATTCCGGAAAAATTGCCATAACTCTTGGCGCCGCGCTGCCCTTTTTAAGTCAGAATAAATTAACCCTTGGTACAGAAAAGTTCTCTTACACCGGGGCTGCAACGGCCAAAAACCCGGCTACCACAACCCAAACAATTATAGATACGGCCATGCTTTTTCTTAACGCGCCATACTTGTGGGGCGGCAGAACCTTGTTTGGGATAGATTGCTCGGGCTTTGTGCAGCAGGTATATACCATGTGTGGTTTCCGCCTTAGCCGCGATGCCTATCAGCAGGTAGAAACCGGCGAGGAGGTACACTTTGTAACCATGGCAAAACCCGGCGATCTGGCATTTTTCGATAATCCGGAAGGTAGAATTGTGCATGTTGGAATAGTATTGGAAAATAACCGGATCATTCACGCCCACGGCCATGTGCGCATAGATCAGCTAGATCATAACGGGATTTTTAATACCGACAGGCAAGCTTATTCGCACAAACTGCGTCTTATAAAAAGAATAATAGGCTGATCTGATTCTGAATTATTTTTAGTAACCTGTTGGCACGTAAACGTTTAGATATGTAGATTAGGGGCTTCAACTGCATTTATATGGACAGGCAGGTTCTCGTACTTAACCAGGATTACAGGGCGCTAACACTTTGCAGCCTGCAAAAAGCATTTATTCTGCTGTTTTTAAACAAAGCCGAGCTGGTTGCCAAAATAGAAAATATGTACCTGCGCACCGTTTCGCAGCATTTTCCGCGCCCCTCTGTTATCCGGCTGCACCGCTATGCCAACGTGCCCTATAAAGGTGTAACGCTAAACCGCAATAATGTAATGAAGCGCGATAATTTTGAGTGCCAATACTGCGGGTCTTCCAAAAATCTCACCCTCGATCATATTTTGCCAAAATCTAAAGGCGGCAAAACCGAATGGCGGAATTTAGTTACGGCCTGCTCGCGCTGCAATTCGGCCAAAGGCGATCTATCTTTAGAACAAGCCGGCTTGTCGCTAAAGCAAAAGCCTTACAAACCCAGCTTCGTTTCGTTTTTGCACCTGCACGGCAGCCAGTTGCACGATACCTGGAAGGTGTACTTGCATAAAAATTAACCGGTTCATATATAAATTTTATATCTATGCTTTAACTGCTGCGTAAGTAGTGTAGATGACAATCCGTTTCCAAAATTTGCGGTTAAAACTGAGCGGTACTTTCTGGTTCGTGCCCTCATTAATGACCTTCGCAGCCTTTCTTTTATCCTTCGCCATGATAGCGGTGGATGAAGCCACCGACGCCGATTTTATTTCGGAGCTTGGCTGGCTTTATACCAATAAACCAGAGGGCGCGCGCGAGGTGCTATCTACTATTGCCGGCTCTATGATTACGGTTGCCGGCGTGGTGTTTTCTATCACTATCGTGGCCCTTTCGCTGGCCTCGTCGCAATTTGGGCCCAGGTTGCTGGGCAACTTTATGCGCGACAAAGGCAACCAGGTGGTGTTAGGCACCTTTATATCTACTTATTTTTATTGCCTGCTTATTTTGCGTACCATCCGGTCGGGCGACGAAACGCAATTTGTACCGCACATATCTGTAGCCGTTGGGGTTTTGCTGGCTATTTGCAGCCTGGGCGTGCTGATTTATTTTATTCATCACGTGTCAGAATCTATTCAGGCATCAAGCATAATCCAGAAAGTTAATAACGATCTGGAGGCAATTATTAAACAGATGTATCCTGAAAAAGATAAACAAAAACCCCGCAAAAAGTTAAATTCCGATTATAAACTATCGCATGCTATAACCGCTTCTTCAAACTCTGTGCGGTCGGGATATTTGCAGGCCGCAGATAAAGACAAATTGCTATCATTAGCTAAAAAAAATAACCTGGTAATAGAAATAACGGCAAGGCCCGGAGAATATATTTTAGCCGGCCAGCAGGTTGCTACTGTTCATTCGCAAATTTCCTGCCCTATAAATATTCTGGAAGAAATTGCAGATAGCTTTTTATTTGGAATAGAGCGAAGCATAGAACAAGACGTGCTTTTTCCGGTAAACCAATTGGTAGAGGTTGCCTTGCGCGCCTTATCGACCAGTATTAACGACCCTTTCACGGCTATTTCTTGCCTGGATAAACTAACCGGCGGCATTTGTTTTTTACTTAATCGCGATGTGCCAGACTCTTTTTGCGCAGACGAAAAGGGGCAAATCCGTATTGTTGCACCTCCTGTTTTATTTCCGGAGGTTATCGATTCAGGGTTTTCGCAAATAAGAATATTCGGGAAAAAGAACCCTAAAATTTCGATGCATTTACTGCATTGCTTTTACCAGCTTAGCCTAAGAGTAAACGAGACGGAAAACAAGCAGGCTCTCTTGCATCAAACCAAACTTACTTTCGAAGAAGGCATCCAGCACATTGCCGACCCAAAGCAAAAAGAAAAGTTTATAGATCTGTATAACAAAATCCTTTCAGAATTAAGCAGTTAGGTTTGTTTGGCAAGGTTAAATTTTTGAAGAAATTAGTAAGCTCAAGGCGTAATATACCAGAGATTTTTTGTACTTTTGCGGCTCGTTCAGGTGAACGGCTCTTTCGGGAGAAATGTATAACCAAAAACGGCAACCGCACGGCCCAACGGATTGTCGCCAAATCAGGGCCAAAAATTTATGAGTAACAATTTAGAAGACTTCGACTGGGATAAGTACGCTTCCCAGGGCTTCGGCAAAACCTACAGCGAATCTGAGCGCGCTGAAATGGAAAAAATGTATGAAGATACATTAACTACCGTTCAGGAAGAGCAGGTTGTAAAAGGTACCGTAGTGGCTATTAACGACCGCGACGTGATCCTTAACATCGGCTTTAAATCTGATGGTTTGGTTTCTGTTTCTGAATTCCGCGATCAGCCAGACCTTAAAGTAGGCGACGAAGTAGAAGTTTACATCGAAGATCAGGAAGACCCTAACGGCCAGCTGATTCTTAGCCGCAAAAAGGCGAAGATAGTAAAGGCATGGGAAGTGATTTACGATGCTCTCGAGAACGACAAAGTTCTGGAAGGTGTAGTAAAGCGCCGTACCAAAGGTGGTCTTATCATGGATATTCATGGCGTAGAAGCTTTCCTTCCTGGATCGCAGATAGACGTGAAGCCAATCCGCGACTTTGATGTATATGTAGGCAAGAAAATGGAAGTGAAAGTGGTGAAAATAAACGCCGCTTTCGATAACGTAGTAGTATCGCACAAAGTGCTTATCGAGAAAGATCTCGAAGAGCAGCGTTACGCTATCCTGAACAACCTTGAGAAAGGTCAGGTACTGGAAGGTGTGATCAAGAACATGACCAACTTCGGTGTATTCATCGATCTTGGTGGTGTAGATGGTCTTCTTCACATTACCGATATTAGCTGGGGCCGCATAAACCATCCTGAAGAAGTTCTTAAGCTCGATCAGAAGGTGAACGTGGTAGTGCTTGATTTCGACGAAGAGAAGAAGCGTATATCTCTGGGTATGAAGCAGCTTACTGCTCATCCTTGGGATGCTTTGCCAGCTGAAGTGGAAGTTGGAAGCCGCGTGAAAGGCAAAATCGTTAACGTTGCAGATTACGGCGCGTTCCTTGAGCTTATGCCGGGCGTAGAAGGTCTGATCCACGTTTCTGAAATGTCTTGGAGCCAGCACCTGCGCAACCCGCAAGACTTTATTAAGCAAGGCGACGAAGTTGAGGCAGTTGTTTTAACCCTCGACCGCGACGAGCGCAAAATGTCTCTGGGCATTAAGCAGCTTACCGAAGATCCCTGGACCCGCCAGGATATCCTTGAGAAATATGCTGTTGGCACCCGCCACTCTGGTACTGTGCGTAATCTTACCAACTTTGGCTTATTCCTAGAGCTGGAAGAAGGCGTAGATGGTCTTGTGCACGTTTCTGACCTTAGCTGGACCAAGAAAATCAAGCACCCATCAGAATTTACCAAAGTTGGCGACAGCCTTGATGTAATAGTTCTGGAGCTTGATGCTTCTAACCGCCGCCTGGCCCTTGGCCACAAGCAGCTGGAAGAAAACCCTTGGGATACTTTCCAGTCGGTATTCACTATCGGATCTGTTCATAAAGGTACCATTATCGAGAAAAACGATAAAGGCGCTGTTGTAGAGCTTCCGTATGGTATAGAAGGATTTACCTTCCCTAAAGGCCTTGCCAAAGAAGACGAATCTACTGCGGAAGTTGGCGAAACGCTTGACTTTAAAGTAACCGATTTCTCTAAAGACGATCGCAAAGTTCATCTTTCTCACACGGCTACTTTCTCTGAGCCAAAAGAAGACGAAACCCGCGCCAGCAAGTTTAAGAAAAAAGCAGCCGCAGCCGGAACAGGCTCAGGCAAAGCTACTTCTAAAACCAAAGATGCAGACAAGTCTACCCTTGGCGACCTGGAAGCGCTTTCGTCGCTGCGCGAGCAGATGATGGAAAACGAAAAAGGTGGAACTACTAAAAACGAAGGCGGTTCTGCAGAGTAATCTGTAAAACTGAACTTTACATATAAAGCCCTGCAGCAACTCGCTGCAGGGCTTTTTTATACTGTATAAAATAAAAACCTGCGGTGGCCAAAAAGCGGTGCATCAGAAACCAAAAGCCCAAGAAATAAACCTGCATTTTTACAGCTTAAATATAGCGCTGGCGCTTGTTAAACTAACATTTTTGTGTAAGTTTGCATCACCATTCAGCAAGGTCACGTGGCCGAGTGGCTAGGCTCAGCTCTGCAAAAGCTGCTACAGCGGTTCGAATCCGCTCGTGACCTCAACACAAAAAAGTAAAAGCCCTGCAACTTACCACGTTACAGGGCTTTTACTTTTTTAATAAGCTGCAAGGGGCAAATTATGGGGCACCATAACCCAGGAAACACTTGTTTCTTTATGGGGCTACAGTTACTGTTCTAAGCCTAAAAAATTGAATTCGATTAATATTTACCACATTTAAACTCCAAAGGAGCGGCATGTTGTCCCTAATACAAGAATTTACAGGCCGCTCCTCTGGAGCTTTGTATAGCGTTATATAATATTTAACTACAAACAGGCCGCCTTTCCGGAGCTATCAGGCTGGCAGGTTTAGTAAAGCTTGTGTCTGCATCAACTTTAAAGGTGATTGTAAACTATTTTATTAACCAGACTCAGGTTAATAGCACAAACTGCTTAGCCTGCTTTAACTGAATTATTGGTTGCCGCATAGTGGCCCCAAAATTGGGGCTTGCAGCCAGTACGAACGCGAGCAACAAAAAAGAGGCTGCCTCTAAACAGGGGCAGCCTCAAAAATAAGTAGTAAAGCGGTTTTAAACATAACCATCCATTCTTTTAAAATCTGGAGGAAGTTTACGGCGGAATCGGTCTCTTCCTTTAATTTGTTCAGCTACTTTAATATATAATTGAACTGAACTAATGATAAATAAAGGAAATAAAATACTTAGAATGATGGCATCGGCTGTAGCTAAGCCCGAAAACCAATTAATAAAAGCATACATTTTAATAAAACTTAAGATTACGACATGAACATTGCAGCCCAGCTATGTCAATTCTTTTCTTTGTTGCAATTCACGTATAGGCATATATACGTAAACCAAAAGAATTTTGATTCGCTTGCTGTTACTAATGCTAGACTAATTTCATGCCGAAAAATTTACTACTATTAAAAAGTGCTATATATTAAAAATTTGTCTTATAATTTAATTGAAAAATATAATATTTTAATCGATTTTCTTTACTTAAATCAAAGAAAAACTGAATCTGGCGAGAAAAAAATACGGAAAGAGAGCTGCATTTCTTAATAAGAGAGGGAAAAGAAATTTTACTCATTTATACTTTCAAGTGGCAGAGTAAAGTAAAAGGCTGCACCCTGGCCAGGCGAAGAATTTACCCATATTTTGCCTCCTCTGTCTTCTACAAGTTTCTTTACAGTGGCCAGGCCAATTCCGGTGCTGGTATCGTCTGTATTTGTAGATGCCCTGGGGCCGCTCTGAAACATTTCGAAGATCTTAACCTGGTACTTTTCCGGAATTCCTTCGCCATTATCTACCACTGCAAATTTGTGCTCCGTGTCTGTT
>JAFADQ010000075.1 GCA_023424725.1 Bacteroidota bacterium | reverse complement strand
CGTAGAGTGAGCCAGTTCCGGGCCGGTTGGCAGGTAGCGGTCTTTGGTGATCTTGTTCATCGCCACCAGGTATTTTCCGTTTGGTTTCTGAGAGTTGCCACCCATTACCGATAAGTGACCGATAGAGTAATATGTCGGAATTCTGTCCAGTACTTCCAGGGTTTTAATGTCCCATTTCACCACTTCAGAGCTTACGAACATAGAGGTGTAGGCATTACCGCGTCCGTCAAATTCGGTGTGAAGCGGGCCTAAACCAGGTTTCTGCACTTCGCCGCGCAAAACGTCTTCGTACTTAATTACCGGAATTCCTTCAAACTCGCCTTCAAACTTTTTGTTTTCCGCAGCGGCTTTAATTTTAGCAAACGAATACACCGGAATTATCGCGGCTAATTTACCAGAGGCTACAATGCTTTCGCCATCGGGAGTTACGTCTGCGCCGTGCGGAGATTTAGGACAAGGAATGAAGTACACCATGCCAGGCAATTCTTTCGGGTCTAACACCAGCACATCGTTTTTCTCGGTAGAAGTAGCCATGTGCGTATGCTCATCAAGCTTGTTGTGGCGGTAGCTAACTTTGCGTTTCTGGCCTTTGCCGGCTTTCACGTATTCTTCGGCTTTTTTCCAGTTCACGGCCATGATAAAGTCTTTATCGCGCTGCGAAGAGTTAACCTCCATAAGTGTGTAGGCCTGCTCGGTGTTGTAGCAAGAGAAGAAGAACCAGCCATCGGAAGCGCCACGACCGGCACGGGCCAGATCGAACGATACGCCAGGGGTTTCTATCTGGAACGAAAGGTCTAACTCGCCCGATTTAGGATCTACTTTAATAAAGCTTACGTTGCCTTTAAAGTTTTCTTTGAAAGACGAGATCGGCACGTCCTGGTTTTCGCCCATCGGCACAGAAAAACGGGTTGCCGCCACAATGTATTCGGTGTTCATGGTTGCGAACGGCGAAGCGTGGTTACCGCCGCTGTTCGGAATTTCCATGATCTCTACCGTTTTAAAAGTAGTTAGATCTATGCGTGCCACACGTGGCGTGTTGTTAGAGTTAATAAACAACCAGCGGCCGTCGTTCTCGCCGTTTGTCATAGACATTTCGGGGTGGTGCGAGTCGTCCCATGGTGCGAAACCATGCGACGTCTCGAACATCGGCTTGCTTTCTTCGGTGTAACCCCATCCGTTCTCTGCGTTTTGCGAGAACACCGGAATTACTTTCAGCAAACGGCCAGAAGGTATACCATAAACGCCAATCTGACCGCTAAAACCACCCGATTTAAAGTGGTAAAACTCGTCGTGCTTGCCTGGCGCAACGTACACCTTAGAGGCCGCGTCGCCGCTCATTACCGAGCTCACGGTCTGGTTGGCACCAGAGTCGGTTCTGGCGCAGCCCTGCATAACGGCAGTGCCTACAGCGCCCAGCAACACTACTCCGAGCGATGCTGTTTTCCAGTTAAAAGATGGGGTTTTCATGATTGAAAAGTCTGAATTTGGATGTGTAGAGATTTGTAGATTTACTAATTAGCCCCATCGTTCTGCCGGAAATATTCCAGCAAAGCCCGGGCATCGGCTTCTGTTACATTTTGGTTTGTCATTTGTGTTAGGTGCTCGGCCAGTAGCTCCATCGCAATCGGGTCTTTCTTGGTCATTTCTTCGGGGTTAATGATCATGTTCATGATCCACTCGGGCTTGCGCTTTTCGGTTATCCCCTGCAGTCCGGGCCCTACTACTTTCTGCTCCGTCATCTGGTGGCAGGCAGAGCACTTTCCTTCAAAAATGTGCTTACCGGCTTCGGCCAGTTTCGGATCCAGTTCGGCGAGCTGCACGTCTTTAACCGGGCCAATTCCTTTGCCGTCGGCACCTATATTGGCTTCGGCCTCGGCGGTTGCTTTTGCTGCTTCGATTTTGGCTTTGCGGGCTTCGGCTTCGGCATCAGAATTTGTATCGGTAGCGCCAGAAGAGCAACCGAACATAAAACCGCAGGCAAGTACTAAGGCAGAGAAACTGAATTTGTGTGTGTTGATTTTCATAATAGTTTTTGAACTTGGGTTTGCGCCCTTCTTTTTCGGGCTGTTGTTGATACAAAGGTCATATAGCGGCGCATTCTGCTAAATGACCTATATCTTTTCCTGAAATGACTTATATCATCTTTGAGAAAAGACTAAACAACCAACTTTGTATCGGAAATAAAATGTGCGCGGAAAGCGTATTCTCTTTTAAAGAAGTCGTGAGAAAACATGGGAGAAGCAAAGATGAATTTGGGTTGTAACACGCGTTTTTTTG
The DNA here is from genome assembly GCA_023424725.1 of Bacteroidota bacterium. GTDB lineage: Bacteria > Bacteroidota > Bacteroidia > Cytophagales > Hymenobacteraceae > JAFADQ01. The sequence goes on along the minus strand of JAFADQ010000075.1, from coordinate 1,498 downwards.
CCTGCTGCAGCTTCTTGATTTCTACTTAAACAAGGAATGATTTATTCTAAATGATTTATTCTAAGAGGAGCATTAGAATGCGGGACGGAAAATTCTATAGCCCACGATTTTAATAGTGGGTTAATAATGGGCGATTCACCAAACCGTTTTAACGGTTTTAAAAATTAATTTCTGTAAATGGTTAGAAACCATTTTGATGCCTGACCAACTCTTCTCCCACGGTTGAAACCGCGGGCTATGGTTAAACTAACAATTACTAATAGGTGCATTTGCACTACACCTGCAGGCACCAAAAAACAATACACCACAACCTAAAAACCGGCCTGCACAGGCTATTAATATGAAAAGGATTTTACTATTGGCAGCCGCTATTTTAGCCATGCACACCATTGCAAGCGCGCACGGCGGTGGCGGCGGTTGCTGCACCATGAGCGGCAGTTTTTTAGGGATAATGCCGCAACTGCACAAAAACTTTATTGGCTTGCGCTATAATGTACGCAGCTACACCATGCCCGCCATGAATATGCAGCACGGAAACCATGTAATGCACACCCCCGAAACTACCGACAGATTTACTTCTTTAGAACTCTGGGGCCGCTTCTATCCTACTCCAAGAATCCAGATATTAACCACGTTGCCCTACATTACCAACCAAACCAGCGCAGCCGGAAAAAGTGTGCAGGCAAATGGCATTGGCGATGCAACGGTAATGGCAAGCTATGTAGTAGCCGCAACGCCAGATAGTGCCTTGTGCCGCACAAAACACCGCTTGCAGCTTGGCGGCGGCGTAAAGTTGCCCACCGGTAATTACCGCAAAATTCAGGAAACAGCTATTGTTACGCCCACCAACTTTTCGCCTGGCACCGGCACTGTAGATTTTCTGGCCACCATGCAATATACCATGCGGGTTAACCAGCTCGGCATCAACACCGATTTCGTGTACAAATTCAACAACGAGAACAAAGACGGCTACCGCTTTGGCAACCAGTACAGCGGCTCGGGGCAGGTTTTTTACTGGTACAAGAAGCCGAAATTTTCTGTACTGCCAAGCGCAGGAATTTATTACGAAAAAGCCATGCCTAATCAGCATAACGGGTACGAATTAGCCAAAGCCAACGGCAGCACAACCTTTAGCACCTGCGGAATGGATGTGTACTACAAGAATTTCGCGATTGGCGGCAACTGGCAGAGGCCTTTCGAGCGGCAGCACGGCGAAGCTGGGTCGATTAAAAACGACAGGTTGATGGCCAATTTTACGGTGATGTTTTAATAGAAAAATTTGAGTGTTTAGGTTAAAGAAAGAGCTGCCCGTTGGGTGGCTTTTTCTGTTTTCAAAAGCCGGGTTCAGAAGGGCTCTAACTTTTACTTTCATAAATGTTAGTAAAGGCCCGGGTTAAGTTTAGTAATAGCTGCCGGGGGCAAAAAGAAGGGCATCAGAACATAAAAATAATCTTCAGAAATATAAATGGCAGGCATTAGAGGTTGCATAACCCGGCCA
>JAFADQ010000356.1 GCA_023424725.1 Bacteroidota bacterium | reverse complement strand
ATGTTATATTCTGCTGCTTTTACGCCTTGCTCTGCCGCTTCGCGCTCCTGCACGCTTACATCGTAATTTGCCTGGCTCGTTTCTAACTCAGCTCGAGAAATAACTTTATCGGCAAACAAGGTTTTATTTCTTTCGTGGGCAAGTTTAGTTTGCGTAAAATTTGCTCTTGCCTGCGCCAGCCGGGCCTTTGCCTGCGCAAGGCCTGAGCGGGCGTTATTAACGCTGGCCGCCATGCGCTCTACATTAGATTCGTACGTATCCGGACGGATTTTTACCAGCAATTGCCCTTTCACCACCGAGTCGCCTTCTTTCACCAGAAGCTCTGTTATTTCGCCAGACACTTCGGGGCTAAGCTTTACCTCAACCTCGGGCTGCACTTTGCCGGAGGCGCTCACTCTTTCTACAATCGGCCCGGTATCGGCTTTTGCGGTTGTTACTTCAGTAAGTTTGTCTTTGCCTATCCAGCCCTGTTTTTTGCCTATTACAGCTATTACAATCAGCACGGCCACTACGCCCGCCAGAATATATAACAGCTTGTTTGATGTTTGTTTGGCCATATTAATTAAAGCGTGATAGGTTTACCCTGATAAAAATCGAGCACTTTTAGCCTGAAAATATAATCGAATTTTGCCTGAATCAGGTCTGACTGCGCACGTGCGAAATTATTCTTGCTCACATTAAAATCGGTGGTGTTAAGAATGCCGGCATCAAACCTTTTTTGTGCATTGGTAAATGCCAGCTCGAAAGAAGTAAGCTGATTGGTGGCCGCTATAAATCTTTTTTCGGCTGCACGCGCATCGGTATACGATTGCTGAATGGTTTGGTAAAGATCCTGCTTTGCCATTTCTGACTGCAGTTGAGCGTTTTGATGGTTTAGCTGCGCCCTGTTTACATTGTTCCGCACCTGAAACCCGTTCAGAATAGGGATATTAAGGCTTAAACCAACCGAGCGGCCCAGGTAATCTTTCACCTGCTCCCTAAAACTATACTCAGACAATACGGGCGTTCCGTCTGGTCCCAGAGAAATCTGGTCGCGGGCGCTGGAGTATATGGTAGAAACATTTCCGAAAAGCGATAACGTAGGGTAATAACCACCGCGGGCTGCTTTTATGCCTACAATAGCGCTTTGCTCTCTTACTCCGGCGCTCTTTATTTGCGGCTGGTTGCCAAGCGCGGTTTGGTACACTAAATCTGGCGATGCCGGCAAGGGCAATGCCGAAGGGTCGGGCAATGCAGGGCGTACAATTTCCAGGTCGGTTTGCTCTTTTAAATTCATTAACTGAATAAGGTTAAGCACGGCCAGGTCGCGCTGGTTTTGCGCTGTAATAATATTCAGTTCGTCTTGCGACGATTGCGCCTGCAGTTCTATAACATTGCTCTCGGCTACGCTGCCCGCCGCGAAAAGCTTCTGGGTTCTGGTTAACTGGGCATTGGTATTGTCGCGCAGCAAGGTATTGGTTTGTACCAGTTCTTCGGCAAACAAAATATTTAAATACGCCATTACAACCTGCAGCATAATGTTGTTGCGGGTGGTTTCTATGTCCAGCAATCCGGCTTCGTAATCTAACAGACTCTGCTTTATAGAATTCTGAATCTGCAAGCCCGAAAACAACACCACATTTCCGTTAACAGAAAAGTTGTTAGACTGAATGCGCTGATCTACGAACTGGTAAGTGGTAGGATCTAAAGAGCGGCCAAAGTTGTAGCTGTGCGTAGCGTTTCCGTTTATGTTTGGCAGCAAACTTCCACGGTTGCGGTTGGCGGTAAGCAGGTTATTCTGCGCGTTTATCTGCGATTGTTTTACCTGCAGGTTGCTGTTTATTGCCTGCTCTATGCATTGCTGCAAAGACCAGGTCTGGCGGCTTTGCGCCTGCGTGTTTCCGGCCATGAGCAAGGCCGAAAGCAGCGCTGCAGAAAGGCATAAGAATTTCATAATGCGTGTGTTATATATCGATGTTCGGAATATAAATAACTTCTTTTACCCAGTTTAATTGCTTCAGGTACTCTATGGTGGTGGGCTTTAACCCCGAATCCATTTCTATAAACTGGCGGGCCATGTCGTTGCGGCCTTTGCGCGAAACGCTCATGGTGGCAATGTTGCAATCGTCGTGGGCAATAATATTGGCGATAAAAGCAATACTGCCCGTTACATCGTCGGCCGAAATAATAAGCGTATGCAATCCGGCCGAGAAATTAGCCGTAAAACCATCTACCTCTACAATTTGTATTACGCCGCCTCCCCGGCTTTGCCCAACTACCTCTACCTGCCGGTCGCCTTTTTTAAGGTTAAGCTTAATGGTGTTCGGGTGCATGGTAGAGGCATTGCCTACCGATTTAAATGTCCACTTAAGGCCGTGGTTTTTCGCGTGCTCAAACGATTCTTTAATGCGGTTATCGTCGGTTTTAAAATCGAGCAGGCCGCCCAGAATTGCCCTGTCGGAGCCGTGGCCCTCGTAGGTTCTGGCGAAAGAATTGTAAAAAGTAATTACCGCTTCGTCCGGAATGCCGCCTAAAATACGCAGCGCAGCCCTTGCAATGCGCACCACGCCTGCCGTATGCGAGCTGGAAGGGCCAATCATAACAGGTCCTATCATATCAAAAATAGAGCTTTTTTCGGCCATGGCCTTTTATGCGGGGTTTGGTAAGACGTGGTTTAATGGTCAAAGTTAGCAATTAGGCAGAAACAAAAACCGATGTCTGAAAAAAAGCAGTAAACTGTTGGCCATTTCTTATGCTGCGAAGGGCAAAAAACGGGTTGGCAGAGAGCAAATGTTTATTAAAGTATGGTTTCTGGATTTCCGCGCCAAACCCTATCTTTGCAATATGCCATCTACTCTATCTCCGGAATTGATTTACCAGCTCGAGCAGCTTCAGGAGCGATACACAGCCCTAAACCAGGACCTGACCGCTTATGCCGAGGGCTGGCGCTATTCCGAATTTCTTACTTATTGGGATTACATACATCTGGATACGCTGCTAACCCTGCAGAACCCAAAAACAGCCATACCAGACGAGAAAATATTTATCATGTACCATCAGATAACAGAGCTGTATTTCCGGCTTTGTTTGCATGAGTACGAGCAGATTGCCCTTCAGGAAAACCCAACGGTAGAGTACCTTACCAAAAGAGTGCACCGCATAAACCGGTATTTCGAGAACCTGATAAAGTCTTTTGAGGTAATGGTAGACGGCATGGAGCTGGAGCAGTTTCTGCAGTTCAGGCTGGCGCTAATGCCGGCCAGCGGATTCCAGAGCGTGCAGTACCGGATGATAGAAATAGCCTCTACACAGCTTAAAAACCTGGTGGTAAAGCATAAGCGCGCCGAAGTAAAGCCCGATGCCACAGTAGAAGACCTGATGAATGTTATTTACTGGCGCTGGGGAGCTACAGAATCGGCAACGGGCACAAAAACGCTTACTTTGTTGCAGTTTGAAGAAAAATATAACGAGCATTTGGCCGCTCATGCCCGCAAATTTGAGCACCGCAACCTTTGGGAAGTGGTAAACCGCTTGCCCGAAGAAGATAAAAACAACGCTACTTTAATTGCCGAACTGAAAGAGCTGGATAACAACGTAAACGTAAACTGGCCGCTAATGCATTACAAATCGGCGGTGCGGTATTTACAGCGTAAACCAAGCGACATTGCGGCAACCGGCGGCACCAATTGGCCAAAATACCTGGCGCCCAGGCTGCAGCGCCGCATTTTCTTCCCCGAACTTTTTACCGAGCAGGAACTTGAGAATTGGGGTCGCGGCACGGTAGCCAACTCGGCTCCTATGACGCCTGACCCGGAACAGCCCGATCAGGATTGATTTTTGCTCATTCTTAACTTTATTTCCTACACCTAAATCTATTTTCTGTGAACATTTCTGTACTTAAAAAGCTGGCTTTTGCCTTTGTATTGTCTCTTGTACTTTTCGGAACGGTCCACGCGCAAACCACTACCGATAAAACCCAAATTATTCAGGCCGCTATAGATCTGCCCGAAATTCAATCTCATTTTAAAGGCAAAAACCCTGCAGATCAACTGTATATTCTGGATAATGGCAAGATCCTTAAAACCCTGAAGCTGCAGAAATTCGGCAAGCCGGTTATCATAACCGGCATTAGCGGTATTCCGGCCAATACGCCGTATATAGAGTTTGGTCAGGCCGATTTTAAATCTACCTCTGCCGATCTGGGATTTAAATTGTCTGACGGAAGCTTTAAGATAAACGCCAAATTCCACAAAAAAGGAAGTAAGTGGGCAAAGGTTTCGGCCGAAATGAAGAACTAATTTTCGCCAAAACGTTTCCTCAATGCAAAAGGAGCACGGCTATTTCTATTGCCATGCTCCTTTTTTTGAACCTGGCAGCTTTATCTCTGGTTTAGATTATTCTTTTATTTAAGAACTCTGCCAGTTGCAGTTGCCTCTTTAGTAAATTTAATAAGCATAACATAAAAATTTGGGCTCTAACTCAGCCTCATTTCGTTCATGAAAAAAGAAATAGAAATTGCGGTTTCTCCCCAAATCGCGTATACTCCTGCCCTGCTCGA
>JAFADQ010000069.1 GCA_023424725.1 Bacteroidota bacterium | reverse complement strand
CTCGGTAAATTCGTCGCCGAACTTTTCGTAAAGCCCCATCGCGATGTCTTCGTGGTCGGCCCAGTGTATAGGAGGTTCGAAATTGGTCATGTTTTTTCGTATTGAGTAGTGCGTAATGCGTATTGCGACAAAAATATAGAATTGTTTCGGAGTATTGTTTTTTGGCTGATAAAAGTAGAGTTAAGGCGTTATTGCAGCTCATTTCCAACATCGCACTACGCACTACGCAATACTTAATACGCATCAATGCCCCAAAAAATCCTGCTCCGGCACCAGCACTTCAATGTCGTTCTCGGTGGTATCGTTTACCACGCACTGGCAGGCAAGGCGGGAGTTTATGCGCGGGTTTATGGCGCGGTCTATATAATCTTCTTCGCGGTCCGATATTTCGGGCAGCTCGTCCATGTCAGACTCTATGTATACATGGCAGGTGCTGCAGCCGCAAACGCCGCCGCAGTTGTGCTGTATTTCTATGTTATTGTTTAAGGCAACATCCAGGATAGATTCGCCTTCTGCGGCCACGTGGGTTTGCTCTGGCGAGCCGTCTTCGAACTTAAATTTTATATTAACAACCTTCATTGGTATGAAATCGACTGTAAGGGTGCAAAGGTACGATTGAAAGGGTGGAGCGCCAACAGAAACCTGCTTTTTGGCGTTTAGGTTTGGCTGCCGCCGCTACTAATTAAACCTGCCGGCCTTTCTTTTGTTCGATGCTGGCGCTTAGTACGTCGTAAATTTCCTGGTAGTTGGGGTGCTGTTGCAGCATGTGCAGGTGCCGGTTTATCACGTTTTTGTCGCCGCGCACAGCCGGGCCGGTTTGCACCCCGAAAGGCGGATTTTGCAATGCCTTATTCATGGTTTCTTCTATTAATGGGCGCAGCAGCTTAAGGTCTAAGTTTGCCAAATCCAGAATATGGTGGCTAATGCCCAGCAGATGATTGGTAAAGTTGCAGGCAAAAACCGCGGCCAAATGCAGTTGCTGCCGTTGCCAGGAGCTAACAAACGTAATACGGGGGCTCATGCCTAATGCCAGGCGCCAGAGCTTGTTGTATACCAGCTCATTTCCCTCCAGTAAAATCGGCACTTTAGTAAAATCTACCGGCTTGCCTTTTGTAAAAGTCTGCAAGGGGTAAAAAACACCGCAGTTGGGGCCAATTTTGCTTAGCGCTTCTAAAGGTATGCTGCCCGATGTATGCGCCACTACGGCATTTGCCGGAAATTTTGCCTGCGCTACTACCTGCTCTATGGCGGCATCTGGTACCGCGATCAGAAAAATATTTGCCGCAGAATCAGAAAAATCGAGCGAGTTGGTGGCAGATGCCCCATTTATTAACGCCGCCAGCCCTCTGGCCCGGTTAAGGTTCCGGCTGTAAATCTGTACCACATCGGTATCGCTCTTTTTATACTCCTGAAGGGCCTGCGCAAGGTGCCAGGCAACATTGCCCGCGCCAATCAGCACAACGCTCAGGTGCTCGTCTATAGTTAAAATAGAGCCGCTGCAGGAACTTTGGAAACTCATAGGTTGAAGGTACAAAGAAAAAGGTGGAACCGTACAATTCCACCTTTCTTTTCGGTTATGATGCCCGTGTTTTTGATGCCTGCAGCCCTCGCTCGCATCTTGCGAGTGTGCGCTACACAAGGCCTCCGGCCAATAAGATAAAGCGGCATGAGGCCGTGCAAACCCCACACTCGCAAGATGCGAGCGAGGGCGCATATATTACGCTGCCACTCTGGCTCTTTTGCTGCGGGTTGTGTTGGGTACGTCGCGCTCGTTTGCCCGGCGCACAATGGCAATTACAAAACCTATCGTCATCACAATAGTACCGATCCAGAGGAAAGCGATGAACGGTTTTTCGATGGCTTTCATGATGATGTAGTCTTTCTGGGTGGTGCTTACGCCGAGCGTGAATTTACCTTTGTCCGGATCAACATTTATAAACGTCAGCTTCAACCCTAAATCTTCTATGGTTTCCGGAAGCCGGCCCACCATCTGGTCTTTTATCATAAAGATCGGGTGGGCATGGTAGGTTTTGCCTTCTTCGCCGTACACGATTATAGCGGCTTGTACGGCTACATCGCCCTCGGCCAGAGTTACGCCGGGCACTGTTTTAACGGGCTCCAGCCCCTTCAGCACGGCAAAATAATCGTTCAGGAAAATGGTATCGCCGATGGCCACTTCGTGCTCGGTCATTTCGCTCCACTTGGTTTCTTCTTCCGGGTCGGGAATGGTAGAAACGTGGGTGTAAATATCGCGGTGCGGGAACGTGAGGATATCCGGCGAAGCCAAAAGCCCCATTTGCTCGTTTACCTGCGCGCGCGGGAACAGCGAGAACGTTTTGCCCTCTTTAGTAGTGTACTCTACCTCGTAATACGTGTTTATGGGGTCTATCTCTACGGTATCGCCAATTTCGGCATATACTTTATCGCCCACCATAAGCGGCGTGCGGGCAATGGCTTTGTAAATATCGTCGGTAGGGAAAAGGAAACCCTTGTTTACGAAGCCCGGAATGCCCTCTACCTCGAAGCGCTGGCCTTTGTACACCAACTTAAACTCGGCCATTTCTGACGGAGTATTACGCCACAATAACACGTTGTCGCGGTTTACTTCTTCAGGAAAATCGCGGGAATAAAGCAGGCCCGAGGTATTTTGCGAGATAATATTGGAATAACCGGCCGAGAACAAAATCCCGATCAGCATAAGCGCGATGCCGATGTGCGACACGGCGCCACCCGACAGGTGAAAGTTCTTTTTAAGTAAGCGCAGAATAGTGGCCAGATTAGCAAAAACCGCGAACAAACTGGTGGTAAGCAAGATCACGAAAATACCGAAGTTCATCTCGGTTTTCAGGTCGCTCATTTTTACCAGCAGCATTATTAAAGCAGCCGAAAGCAAGGTGAGCATCATCGGCAGAGAAATGGCGTTCATCAAACTCCTGCGGTCAATTTTCTTCCACCACAATATTTGCCCTATGCCGGTAAGCAGGGCAATTGCCACGCCCATCCACAACTGAAACTTGGTATAATGCGCTACCTGATCGGCTGGAAGGGCCATATTAGACTCTATCCCGAACAAACCTACAAAGGCATTATAAACAGGAATGCTGGTGGTTACAAACACCTGGAAAGCGCCCAAACACAGCACCGTAGCGCCGATAAACATCCAGAAAGCGCCGTTATAGGTGCTCAGTTCTTTATCGGTAGCCGGAATATGTTTCCAGCGGTAAAACAGCAGCACTTTAGACAGCACCGCGAAGGCCAGCAAATACACCAGCAACTGCCCCGACAAACCTAAATCTGTAAAAGAGTGCACCGATGCGTTGCCCAAAATACCGCTACGGGTTAAGAAAGTAGCGTATAAAATCAGCAGAAACGACGCGATGATCAGCATAAAACCAGCCCGCAAGCCAGATTTGCTGCGCTGAAATGCCACCAGACAATGCAGCCCGCCCACCAGCACCAGCCACGGAATATACACCGCGTTTTCTACCGGGTCCCAGTTCCAGTAGCCGCCAAAGTTCAGGGTTTCGTAGGCCCAGTAAGCGCCCATCATGGTACCTAAACCAAGCACAGCGGCCGCGAACAATCCCCAGCCAAGCGCTGGTTTCACCCAATCGGTAAACTGGCGGCGCCACAACCCGGCAATAGCGAAGGCAAACGGAACCAAGGTTGCGGCAAAGCCCAGGAATAATACCGGAGGGTGAATCACCATCCAGTAATTTTGCAGCAGCGGGTTAAGGCCGGTTCCGTCTTTTGGTATAAAGTTAGGGTCGAGTTTAAATACCGGGGCGTCGGGCATGAAATCGCGCAGCAAAATAAACGGCGACGAACCAATCTTCAGCTCACCAATCACCACTCCCAAAATCATCGAGGTTAAGAAAACCTGAACGAAGGCAAAAACGGCCATTACAGGTCCTTCCCACTGCCGGGCAAACTTAATAAGCGCGAGGCCCAGCACCGAGTGCCAGAAAATCCAGAGAAGGAAACTTCCCTCCTGCCCTTCCCAGAAACACGAGATCATGAAATGGGTAGGCAAATGGTTGCTGGAGTGGCTCCAGGCGTAATAATACTCGTAGCTGTGGGTGTAGATGATGTAGAAAAGCGAGCCGATTACGCTAAGCACCGCCACCACGTGTACCAAAAAAGCGGCCCTGCCAAACGAGCGCCAGCTTTGGTCTTGCAATTGCTGCAGCCCTGAGGTGCGCGAATGCATAAAATAGCCCACCGAGGCCAGTATCGCACTCACAAACGCCACAATTACGCTCAGGTGCCCCAGGTTGCCAATGAAGGTATTGATCACTATTGGTTAATTAAAAATTAGAAATTAAAAATTAGAAATTGGCCGGCGCAGTGCTTTCAGGCCAGTGCCATAAAATCAGAAATCAGAATTAAAAGGCTGTAGAGATCAAATTTCGCTGCACTACAACCCAATTTCTCATTTCTGTTTTTTAATTTCTAATTCTCTTTTATCTCGTTCTCGACGTATTTAGACGGGCATTTAAGCAGGATCTTATCGGCCACGAATACATTCTCTTTCTGATCCATGCGGCCGGTAATTACCACTTGCTCAGAGCGCTCGAAATCCTGCGGTTTTGGGTTGAAATAGATAACCTGCTGCTCCCAGGCGTTGGTATCTACGAGCATAAACGAGAAGTAATTCGGGTCTTTTATGGGGTCGTAGTGCATGCCGATAATGTTGCCCATGGCGTCTTTTTTCAGCTTTCCTACCACGTGCACCTGTGCTTTGCTGCCTTCTGCGGCGCGGTCGGCGGCAACCTTAAAATCTACGTATTGGCTGGCATCGCCGGCGGTGGCCATAATTACGCTAATGGCAACGGCAATAATGGCGATAGCGAAAATGTGCGTCCGTTTCATTGGTACTCTGTTTAATTCTTATTACAAAGGTAACACATAACCCCGGGCTTTGATTTCAGAAAGTGGCTGATATTCATCAGTTTTAGGTGGAAAACCTCACTTCCAGACCGTTTTTGAAATCTTAAAAACCCCTCCCCCGGCCCCTCCCCCTTAGGGAGGGGAGAATTCAGAACTTTTCAGGTTCTGACAGGCAGCGTTGGCACCCTCCCTAAGGGGGAGGGCTGGGGCGGGGTTACCTCCCCAACTGCTTCTCCAAACTCCTCACCTTACTATCTATCCGCACCAAATAGGCTACAATGCCACCTGCGATGAGCAAAAACACGCCCACCACAACGTAAATCTTGCCCTCGCGGCGCATGGTATCGGCCATTTCTATGTCGGAGTTGGCGGGGCGGCTGGTCATTTCTACGGTGGTCATTTCCTGTTGCGGCTGGGCCGGTGCAGCAAGTGGCGCGAGGGCTGTGAGCAGCAAAAACAGGCTCATTACAAGCCAATTGCGCCGGAATGTATTATTGGTTTTCATATAATTTCTGTTGAAGAAGAGACAAGCGGTATTTCACGTTCACCATCCAGAGGCCGATTAAGGTCCAGGCTAAAATAGACGGATAAAAAACCATGCGCATGCGCGAATCCAGATCGTAGCCGCCAAAACCGGGGTTGCCGCCGTTGCCGGGATGCAAAGAATCGGTCATGCGCGGAAGGATAAACAGCAGCGGAATTAAGGCCGCGAAGGCGAAAATATTGTACACGGCGCTAATTTTGGCCCTTTGCTGCGGCTCTTTAAACGAACCGCGCAGCACGAAATACGCGAAGTACAACAGCAAACCAACGGCGGCGGAGTTCTGTTTTGGGTCGTTGCTCCAGTATTCGCCCCAGGTAAATTTTGCCCACAGCATACCGGTTAAAATGCCCAGAATACCAAACAGCACGCCCACTTTGGCGGTTTCTTCGGCAATGATATCGAACTTAGCCAGCGGGTTGCGCAAATACAGCACCGAGTACACCACCGAGCCCATCAGAATAATGATCATCCCGAACCACATCGGCACATGGAAGTACAAATTGCGGATCGTCTCGTTCAGGATCGCCATACGCGGCACATCCATCAGCATGCCCGCCACAATGGTAAAGGCCAACAGCAGCACGGCGAGTATTTTCCACCAGGAGTTTTTCATTGGGTATTGGGTAGTGGGTAGTGAGTAGTGCGACTTTTTTGTCTGTTTCCCATTAGCCGCTTATATTTTTATAATTGTTACTTGTTGGTTGTTTATTGCTGATTGTTGATCGCTGATTTTTCACAGTGTATTACACCGTTTCCGCCACGTGTCATTGCGAGGAACGAAGCAATCTTGTAAAGTGCAGCGCCATGCCTTTTATCTGAACTTTGATTCAACAGATAAAATGAAGGCCTGTGATTTCTCTTGCTTTCATAGTCTTTCATTTCATCATTCCTTTCATAGTTCAGACATTTTGCTACCAGTTTGCTTCGGTCGTGCCTCCCTCGCAATGACAGGTTCTTTTGGTTTTTGCGCTCAGATTTAGCATTTCTTTCGTCCTTTTTCAAACTTCCGTTCTTCTCCGGTTTCAACTCCTAAATCCCGCGATCCATCCAATCCCAAAAATCCCAATTCAGACAACCCTCTTCAATCCTCAATCCTTCAACCTTAATTCTACTCCCGCCACAAAAACGGGTACAGCAAATAACTCACCGCCAGCACAATCGCGTTTATGGCCAGGAGCGTATAAATTTCGTCCATCGAAACAGCCCTGTCAAGCCCGTCGAGCGCGTTTTTAGATACTTTTATCAGCATCAGCAGCATCGGGATGATAACCGGAAAACCCAGCACGGCCATTAACGTCGCGCTGTTGGTGGCTTTGGCTGCGATGCCCGAAATCATGGTCAGCGCGCACGAAAAGCCGGTTGCGCCCAGCAGTAAGGCAACGCTAAAAAGCGCCAGATCCTGCACGGGGTTGCCCAGCACCACGCTGTAAAAAACAAACGCCAGCGCCGATAGCACCAGCATCAGTAAAGTATTGTAAATAATTTTCGCCAGAATTAAGCCCTGCGGACTCACCAGCGTGTAGAGGTACAACATGCGGCCGCGGCTTTCCTGCACAAAGCTTTTGGCAATGGCATTAACCGAGGTAAACAGCAGGATAATCCAGAAAAGGGCGTTCCAGGCAGGAAGTGTGAGCGATTGCCCGCGCAGCCCGAAGCTCATGTAGCAGATAAACACCGTGCTGCCCACATACAGCAACATGCCAGAGAAGGCGTATTTCTGCCGCCATTCCAGCGCGATGTCTTTCCGAACCAGCGATGTGATCTCTTTAAGCAAACCCTTGCAATTATGCCGCAAAGGTAGGCACAAACGGGCGGTTTTACTTGTGAATTAACATATTGTTAAATGAGGGAACTGGCGCAAGGATTTCCTTGTGCCTACCGCGAGAGCGGTAAATTGGTGAATGATACCCAGCTCTTATAAATTTTGCAGCTACTTCTTTAAATCGAAAAGTTAAAGTTAACCAGATTGTTGCCGCTGTCGCGGCAGGCACAAGGAAATCCTTGCGCCAGG
>JAFADQ010000117.1 GCA_023424725.1 Bacteroidota bacterium | reverse complement strand
GGTAAATCATGATGCACTTATAAATAAGCGCGCAGCCCAGCAAGCCCAGCATAATATACTCGAAGGTGGTAAATGGCGGGTAAAGCCATAAATACAACACCAGCGAAACCAGACAGAATATGGCTACCTGTATTCGCGGGAAATCCCAAATCCGGATCCACCAGTAGTGGGTCTTTATCAGGGGGGCGAAGGCCAGAATAATAAACAGAAAAATCAGTATCTGCAGGGTTAATTGCATTGGTATTGGGTAGCCGGTAAAGCGTAAGTAAGTTTATAAGGTTAGACTATGTTTAAATTTTAGTTTTCTGTCAGCAAATCCTCGCTTTCAGAACCTGATTTTACTTGTTTTTTTGCTCTTAAACCCGCTAAGAGCTGCAAAAACAAGTTCACCAGAACCTGAAATAAATTATTTTCGACTCCGAAAATAAAATGGAAACATGGTTTAAATTAAGCCGCTATTTTACAATTTTATTTTTGTTTAGCATCCTAAATACGTAAACCACTCCTCCGAAGGTGCATTACCCCGAAAAAGTGGTTTATTATACTGCCCGAATACCAATTACTTCTGGTCTTCTGCATTTGCTACGCGCAGGCCAACTGCCATAATGCCTGGGAGCGGATCTACACGCATGTATTGCTGCAGCTTAATGGTATACTTACCGGGCCGGGTAAACATCACGTTCCGCAAAAAGCGCACCCGGTGATCAAAAATATCGCCCATGCCTTTGCCCGTTGGCTTGCCGGTTTTTGGGTCGCTCAGGTACAAATTATGCAGCGCAGAGTTAATCATCTTCCCGTCTGCCCCATACAAAATGTGTTTTGCATACAGGTTGTGGTAGGGGTAAGTAGCGCTGTTGCGCACATTTATGAACACATCGTATGCCTGCTTTTCGTCGGTTATCTCGAAAGTAAACGACGGCTCGTTTGCTACAGGCCATTCATAGTTCTGCAGCTCAATATTTTCTTCAAAAACCCTGTCCCGATCGCAGCTGCAAAGTAAAACCAGCAGGGGCAGCCACATTAGTTTGCCTGTTCTGTTCATCTGTTGCCTTCTGGTTTTGGTTTGTTTGGCTGGTTGTTACGGTTGTTGCCGCGGGGTTTGCCAGAGTTTGGCTTGCGCTGGTTTGCCTGTTGCTGCCCGCTCTGGCTTTGCTCGCGGTTAGCTGGCTGCGGCCTTTGCCCGGGCCTGTTACGGGGTTCGCGCCGCGGTTTGTCGGGGCTTGGGTGCATGTTGCCGGCGCCCTGGGCGGCAGGGGTTGGGGGCACGCCGTTACCGTCGGCAAGCATAGGGGCAGGGCGGTCTTTGTCTTTTCCGGTTCCTGTTTTTTTCTTGCGGCGCTTTTTGGTTTTGCCTTTGTATTTATTGGCCAGCTCGTCCAGGTCGCCTTCCAGGTTGTCTACAAACTCAGGCTCCTTAACTTTCTCACTTTTTACTTCGGGCACCAGGTATTCTACCAGCTCGCCTTTAGAGTTAATGGCCATAATTTCCTGCACGCGCTCTACCGGCACGGGGTACCAGTTGTTATCGCCCCTGAAACCAAACCACATAATTTTCCGGAAGATATCGGTTTTCTGAAGCATGGCCTCGCCGCGCGATGTTTGCAGCGGTTTGCTCACGTTCGGAATATCTTTCAGGGCATCCATGTAGGTTTCGAGCTCGTAGTTAAGGCAGCATTTTAAGCGCCCGCACTGGCCCGAAAGCTTGCTTGGGTTTAGCGATAAATTCTGATAACGAGCGGCTGTGGTGCTAACACTCTTAAAATCCGAAAGCCAGGTAGAACAGCACAATTCGCGACCGCAGGAGCCAATTCCGCCCAGGCGGCCCGCCTCGTGGCGCAAACTAATCTGGCGCATTTCTATCCTTATTTTAAACTCCTCGGCCAGCTTTTTAATCAAATCCCTGAAATCTACCCGGTCGTCGGCAGAGTAAAAGAAAGTAGCTTTAGATTTATCGGCCTGGTATTCTACATCCGACAACTTCATTTTCATGTTCAGCTGCTGAATAATAGACCGGGCTTTGTACATCGTGCCGCCTTCGTGCTCGCGCACCTCGGCCAGTTTTTCCAGGTCGCGCTCTGTAGCCAGGCGCAGGATCGGTTTTATCTCGTCGTTGTTGCTAACTTTCTTCTTCAGCATTTGCAACCGCACCAGCTCGCCTTTTAGCGATACCGTGCCAATATGGTAGCCGTTGGTTACGTCTACCACCACCTGGTCGCCGGTGGTAAGGTGCAGGTTATTTATATTCCTGAAAAATTCTTTCCGGGCGCCTTTAAAACGCACCTCCACTACATTAAATGCCTCTCCGTTTACGGGAGCATCCATGTCGCTTAGCCAATCGAACACGTTAAGGCGGTTGCAGCCTCCCGAGCTGCAGCCTCCATTGCTTTTGCAACCCGCCGGGCTGCAGCCGCCACCACTAGAGCAACTGCCGCAGGCCATGGTTGTAATCTCCTATATATAAAGTATGAAAAATCATGTAATTTAAAAAAGTATAAGTAGCAAATATACGAAATCCGAAGGCCACATTCAATTCAGGTATTTTTGCGCCATTTATACAACCGGTTAGCCCGGCCACAAATGAGCGCAACTCGGCAATTTTACCCTGTAACGGCCAAAAAAATGGCCATCGCAGCCTAAATCCGTTACAAAATATACAGATATTGTATCTGGAGAATAATTTGGGGGTTGCCTCGCGGCCGCGCTTTCCGCTGCAATCTATTTGCCCCAAAAGCCCTGCAGCGCCGCTTACCAGGGCTGGGTATTTTAAGCTGTGAAACTCAAAAAAACACCCACCGCGGGGCAAATAGGATTTTCGCTGCAATCGCTAACCCGGCCCCTGTTTAAATTTAAGTGTGGCAACCGGTAGCAACCCAGTAAAGCCAGCTTGCATATTATTTAACCTTTCGCCAAAACTGTAGTACATGCGCTTGTTTTACTAACACTCAATACTATGAACGAAAAAGATACCACCGTAAAAAAAATCGATTCGCGGTTTTCGCCGGTAGGAGAGATGGGGCAAAAATACCTGGCATCGGGCACTTCGATCGCTATGCGGCTATGGGAAAACGGACAGCCCGGCGCCCAAAAAGTAACCGTAGAAAGAGATTACGAAACCGTAGGCTTTGTAATTAGCGGCCGCGCCGAACTGCACATAGAAGGCCAGGTGGTAATTCTGGAACCAGGCAACTCGTGGGTGGTGCCAAAAGGCGCGAGCCACAGCTACAAAATTCTTGAAAGTTTTACTGCCGTAGAAGCCACCCATCCGCCGGCACACGCCAACGAGCGCGATGAACCGGCAAAGTAAATTTAATTATGGTAGGGGCACCTCTTGTGGGTGCCCTGTTTCCAGTACGCAAAACGGTTGAAATACAAGGCCATAAGCATCTAAACGTTATTCATCACCATTTGCCAACAGAGGCTGGCCCGTTGCCAAACAGGGCCCCCACAAGAGGTGCCCCTACGTATGCGCTACCTGCAAAAGGTACGCGGTTAATTAATTACGGAATTCGTACCCAATATCGGTGCGGTTATATTTACCGTCGAAATTAATTTTACCGGCTGCTTCGTTTGCTTTTGCAACGGCCTGCTGCAGAGACCCGCCCAGGGCTGTAACGGCCAAAA
>JAFADQ010000039.1 GCA_023424725.1 Bacteroidota bacterium | reverse complement strand
ACATCCCCACGAGCTCGGCCACGATCGGATCGATGCCGGTGGTTTCGGTATCCCAGCTAAATTCGGTTTGCAGATTCAGGAATTGCAACAGTTGCCGGCGCAGCTCCGGAGTGTTTATTAAATGATAGTGTTGAACAGTTTCGTTAAAGGTGCGGAGAACCCCACCCCCTGCCCCCTCCCCCGTAGGGAGGGGATTTTCGTCGCCGAAAAGCGAGCCCTGGGCGGCGTTTTGCTTCGCGGCGGCCGTTCTTTTGGCCCTCGCAGCCCCGGCGGTAGAGCCCGGCGTAAGCGGATCGCCCTGGTTATTACCTAAGCTCGCGGCCGTGCCCGATCCTAAAAAGCGCTGCGATAAGGTCCGGAATTCGAGTTCTTCAAACACTTTGCGCAGCTCTTCCTCGTTTGGCCCGTCGTAGTGCAGTTTTTCGGCGCTGAACTCTATGGGCACATCTGTAACAATAGTTGCCAGGCGTTTGCTTAAGATGCCCTGAGCGCCAAAATTCACCACGTTTTCTTTCTGCTTGCCTTTAAGCTGGTCGGCGCTGGCCACAAGGTTTTCTACCGAGCCAAATTGCTTGATCAGACTCTTGGCCGTTTTCTCGCCGATTCCCGGAATGCCCGGAATATTATCTACGGCATCGCCCTGCAAACCCAATATATCGGTTACCTGCTCTATACGCTCAATCTCCCATTTCTCCAGCACTTTTTGCACATCCAGAATATCGATGGCATTGCCCATAAAAGCAGGTTTGTACAGGTACACGTGCGGGCGCACGAGCTGGCAATAATCCTTATCCGAAGTCATCATAAACACCTCGAAACCGGCATCGGCAGCTTTCCAGGCCAGCGTGCCGATTACATCGTCGGCCTCGTAACCATCTACTTTTAAAATCGGGATATTGAGCGCCTCGATAATGCGGCAGATATAGGGCACCATAACCGTAATATCTTCGGGCTGCGCCTGGCGCTGGGCTTTGTAGGCCTCGAACTCGGTGTGGCGGAAGGTTTTGGCAGGCGTATCGAAGGCGATGCCGATGTGGCTGGGCTGCTCTTTGGTGAGCACCTCTATTAAGGTGTTGGTGAAACCGAGCGCGGCGCCCGTGCTGAGGCCGGTGCTGGTAATACGCGGGTTTTTAGAGAAAGCAAAATGCGCGCGGTAAATAAGCGCGTAGGCATCGAGGAGAAAGAGTTTATTTTCTGGTCGTGGTGCAGACATTTTTGGGCAATGCAGGGTTAAATCCGGATTGAGGTACTAAGGTACGATAGGTTGGGGAAAGTTGTAAAGTTTGAACCGCAGATGTAACGGATGAAACAGATTTCGCAGATATTTGGTGCTGCTTGTAGGGGCGAATTGCATTTGCCCTTTTGTCTGAATCAGAATTTTCAGAATTAAATAATTTTCAGAATAGATAAATCAGGATTTGCAGGTTTAAAAAGACACTGTAAATGTGCTGTTGATTATCAAACCCTAAATCATTCTTACTTTTGGCAAAACGCACAACACCATGAGCCACCTCAGCGGCTTCCGCCTTAACTTTATCGTGTACATTTTGGCGCTCGGAATTATTCTGGGCAGCGGCTACACTATGTACAAGCACTTCGATTTTTCGCATTCCGTAGATACCAAAAGCTATCTAAAAATGGCGCGTGGCGATTTCGAGGTGAAAGTTACCCACCGTTACCGCGTGATAGTGCCTTTTTTGGCCGCCGCAGTTGCCTGGCCCATCGAAACCGTTTACGCGAAGCTATGGCCAAATATGCCCGGAACAGATGGCCCGCTGCGGCTGGGTTTTTATGTAATTAACAGTTTATTGGTTGCGCTGGCCGGTTTGTATTTGTTTAAAACCTGTTTGGCGTATGGGGCAAGTTTCTGGGCATCGGCGGTGGCAATGGCAGCGGTGTTGTCGGCACGGTGGGTGGTGTATTTTGTAGGTTTGCCGATGATAGACAGCCTGTATTTGCTGGTATTCGCACTAACGATTTACGGAATAAAAACCCGCAACCCCTGGATTATAATTCTCTGTATTTTCCTGGGGCCGCATTCAAAGGAGTCGTTTATTTTTCTGGCGCCGCTAACGTTCTTTTATGGACATCATGCAGTTTCGCGGGTGAAGCAAATCGGGTTGTATTTGGTGTCTGGCGGCCTTGTTTTTGGCCTTCGCTACTTTATAGATGCCTCTATAGATGTTCCTCAAACAGAAAGCGTCGATAATATGGTCGATCATTTCGATAACATCATCGTTTCGCTGCAGCGCATTTTTTCGCCCAAGGGTTTTGGCGAGCTTTTCAGCATTTTCAGCGTTTTCAACCTTGTTATTCTGGCGGGTTTGCTGGGCGGGAAAGAAGCGCGCAAAGCATGGCTTTCGGGCATAGACGCGCCGCTTTGGTGGCTTGTTCCGATCGTGATCGTGCACGCGCTTTTATCTACAGAAGTTTCGAGAATGTTGTTTCTGGCAGCGCCGTTATTTGCTGTTGCTGTGGCGCTTATTCTGGATAAACACCCGTTGTTTGCGGTGGTGCGGGAGCGGTTGTGGCTGAAGTAATCGTGAGGTTGAAACCCCACGCTTCAAGTGAATGTTTTTTATTAATTATGAGTCTACTCTGGCTAAGCTCAAACTCGCCGGCCTGAAGGCCTGGACGACTTCTTCACTTCGAT
>JAFADQ010000035.1 GCA_023424725.1 Bacteroidota bacterium | reverse complement strand
GTACAGGGCAAAGCCCCATGCTCTGCAGTTTGGCTTTTACAAACCCGGCCGTTTCGAACTCAACATAAGACAGCTCGGGGTTGGCATGCAGGTGCCGCCTTATAGAAATAGCTTCGGGTGCGGTTTGTTTGGCCAGTTGCTGAATGGTGCGGAGAAGATCGGACATATCGTAAATGTGCAGATTAGAAGATGTGCAAATATGCAGATTAAACCGCTAACAGAAATTTAACCGGTGGTACGCAAAATATGGTTTGTTGCTGTTGCAGTGCATTTTGGCCTTCGCAGGGTTTCTTCTATCATCTAAGGCTACGAATATGACACATCTTTTCAATTGTGAATACTTAACCGCCCACTTCGGGTTATCTGAAACGGCACAGACCCCTCAAACAAAGCAACAAAAGGTTTAGTAAGCAGCGGTTTTAGTCTCTTCCTTTCGGTTTATTAATAATTACCTGTTCCGACACGATCATGGCCTTTGGAGCGATATCAGATAACCGGTTCATATCGGTGCGGGCCTCCAGCCGCGACAGGTAATTTCCCACTTTTAGCCGGAAAGTTGGTTGCTGGTACGTGAAAAATTCTTCGGTTTCGGGAAGGCGCTGCGTTACCGCTTTGCGAACATCCATGGCTTCTTTGCGCTCGTTGCCGCTGTAAACCAGTATGCGGTAACCCTGGGCGTACAAAATTTTGCAGTTTTGCGCCGCTACAGAATCCAGCAGCGGGTGCAATTGGTTGTTAATGTGTTGTGTGGGCACTACTGCCGGTTTTGCGGCGGTGTTTGTTCCGGCTTCTGCCACCTGAAATTTGGGGCGGTACTTAGCCAGGTCTATATGCAAAGCTGGTTTTGCAGGTGGCGCCGGGGTAGAGGTTACAGGTCCGGTTCCGGATGCGCAGGCACTGCCGATAAGGCCGGTAAGTACAATCAGGTAACAACTTAATTTCATGGCGAAGTTTAGTGTAACAGCGTGTGTGCTTGTAATCATACTATAAGTTGCGGTTTGCGGTTGCAGATATTACTAAGCCAGTTAATTTTTAGAAAGCGCTATAAAAGAAAACCTCCTGAAAAAACCGGCTGCCTGCAAGGGGCAAAAAGTGTGCTAACAGAACCGAAAAAAGAAAATAAATTTAAATTATGCTCTGGTGTGCCTTTTTTTGCCCGTTGCAGCTGTTGAGCTGTTTATAGTACAAACCATATTATTAACCGGATAAACCTCACACCAAACCCTTCTCTAAAATGAGAGGGGCTTAAAATGAGCTACGCAAACTGGTTTTTTCTAATTACCCGCCCACTACTTTTTCTACCAGTTTCTGCACCACCATCAGCCCGTCGCGAACCGGCAAAAGCACGTTCATCACGCGCGGGTCGTCCTGCACGCGGCGGTTAAATTCCAGCAGGGCAGCGGTATCTTTGTCTACCTTTTCGGCTATTACTTTCCCGCTCCACAGCACGTTGTCGGCAATAATAAAACCACCGGGCCGCACATTTTCTATTACCAGATCGTAATAGCGGGCGTAGTTAATTTTATCGGCATCTATAAACACCAAATCCCACTGGTAATCCAGCGTAGGAATAATCTCCAGCGCGTTGCCTATCAGCTGCACGATGTTGTCCTGATAACCGGCCGCCTCTATGGCTTTTTTCACCATCGGCTCCAGCTCTTCGTTAATATCTATGGTATGAATAAAGCCATCCGGATGCAGCCCTTCTGCCATGCAAATAGCAGAATAGCCGGTGTAGGTACCAATTTCGAGAATATGAATGGGCCTAATCATGCGGGAGAACATGCTGAGCGCGCGGCCCTGCAAATGCCCCGAGAGCATGCGCGGCATTAATACTTTGGCGTGCGTATCGCGGTTTAGCTGCTGTAGCACGTCGCTTTCCGGCGATGAATGCGCCTCGGCATATTCCTGTATTTTAGGATCTATAAATTCCACGGTTGTTTTGTTAAATTGTTTGAATCAGGATCAGGATTTTCAGAATTAGAGAATTTGCAGAATGAGTAATACACTGCCTGGCGCGAGAGTTAAGCGAAGCGTCTCTCGTGACACTATATAAATGCCAGTTTCCAGACTGGCGTGGTATAAATATAAATTTCACCAGTCTGGACACTGGCTTTAGTAAACAGGCACAAGAGATGCTTCGCTTTACTCTCGCGCCAGCAAACGGCTTTTTAACCTATTAAATTATGGTAAGGTCTGTAAAGACAAAGCATTGCCTCTACGTTAGCACCATTTCTTCTGCATATTTATAATCTGCCCATTTGCAAATCTTTAATCCTGCGGTAAATACGTGAGCATGCTCAGGCGGTCTTCGTGCAGCATTTCGTTGGCTACTTCCATAAGGTCGCTGGCGTGGGTGTTTTTTATTTTCTCGAAGATGTCGGTAAGCGGTTCTACGTGGTTCAGGTCAAGCAGGCTGCGGCCCATCATCATCATCATGCCATTGGTGCTTTCTTCGGCCATGGCCAGTTGCCCCATTAGCTGCTCTTTGGCCAGGTGCAACTGCATAGAGCCAAGCGCGGTGCTGCGTAGTTTTTTTATTTCTTTCATCACCAACGAAATGGTGCGCTTTAGCTGCTTTTTCTCTGTACCAAAGTAAATACTGAACAAGCCGGTATCGGTAAACGACGCGAACGAGGCATCTATAGAATACACCAAACCATGTTTTTCGCGCACGCCCAGGTTTAGGCGGCTGTTCATGCCGGGGCCGCCCAAAATGTTGGTGAGCATAAAAAATGGTATACGCTTCGGGTCTGCAATAGAATACGCCGGGCAGCCGATTACGCAGTGCGTTTGGTTTATGGGCCGGTCTTGCGAGATGCGCTTTGCTTCGTAATCTTCTTCGGTAAATTTTATGCGGTCTTGCGGCGGCTGCACCGGCTCAATTTCTGTTAGGTAACGTTTGGCATGTTCTACCACCTTTTTAAAAGGCAAATTGCTTACCGAAGAGAAGATAAGCCTATCGGTGCTCAGGTGCTCTGAAATAAAGTGCTTAAAATCCTGCCGGTCGAAGCGCGATACACTTTCGCGTTCGCCCAGAATGTTGTTGCCCAGCGGATGGCCGCGGTAAATTACATCGTCGAAATCGTCGTGAATAGCTTCGTCCGGAGAATCGAGGTACATGGCCATTTCTTCCAGAATTACGCCGCGCTCTTTGTCTATTTCTTTCTGCGGAAAAGTAGAATGAAAGGTAATATCCGTCAGCAGATCGAATGCTTTGGGGAAATGCTTATCGAGCAAACTGGCGTGAAAGCAGATCTTCTCCTTAGTAGTAAAAGCGTTCAGCTCGCCGCCCACATTCTCCAGGCGGTTTATGATATGGTAAGCGCGGCGGCGGGCAGTGCCTTTAAAAGCCATGTGCTCCCAGAAATGGGCCAGGCCAAGCTGGTGCGGCGCTTCGTCGCGGCTGCCTATATCCATGATAAAGCCGCAATGCGCTATTTTGGTATGGGTAACCTGCTTGTGTACAATTCTGATGCCGTTGGGCAGGGTATGCAGGTGGTAGTCAGGCATTAATATTTTTTGTGTTGAACAGGCAAAGATACGAAGATGTGCACATGATAGATGTGCAGGTGTAGAGGTTGTTTGTTTTTGGATTGTTGGTTATGAATTGTTGGTTGTTGAGATTTCGGGAAGCTGCCCAGGTTAAATAATGACCAAGCCTGTATATATCCAGCCAGAGTATGTACCGCGGGCTTTAGCCGGTAATTGGTTAAAAAAACCGGCTGAAGCCGGCGGTACGTAGCCTGGGCTGGTTTTTTGTTTCCAGGTTATTTGTTGGGCTGTAACGGGCAAAAAAATGGGCATTGCAGCATAACTAATAAAATTATAACCTGAGTTAGATTAATAATCAAACTTAAAATAGCCGTGCAGAGCCTGCAACCCGGCAAACTGCTGTTACTGGTTTTACTATTCGCGCAGGGTTAAAAACCCAACGCTACGCATTTATAAGGCATTATTTTGTTTGATCTGGTTTGCTTCGCTTATTAAACATTAGCTCCCCGGCCTGAAAGCCTTGGAAACGTTGTGCCATCGCATAAAGTATTCCTGATTCACGCTTCCCAAGGCCTTCGGGCCGGATTGTTGCCGCCGGATAGTGGTGTAAACAAATAAAAATAAACTCATTTTTGCCACGTAGCGTTGGGCTTCTGCCCTACGCTTTATGCTTAGCCTGACAGCGATTTTCACCAACAACTCTCCAGGTTATTTGTTGGGCTGTAACGGGCAAAAAAATGGGCATTGCAGCATAACTAATAAAATTACTTTTCGCTAAAGGATCTTCCGGATTTTACCGGTTTGCTTCGCAAGAAAAACCAAGCTGGAGCTTGGTGTTCCGGAAAGGCCGTCACGAATCAGTTTCGATAAGTTTTGCTGCGATCTATTAAAAATTCAAAAACATCAACCTGCAATTAACAACCCAACAATTACCTATAAGTTAAGGGCTTTTTTGTATACCTGGTGTAGTTTGTCTATGGTGTTTTCGGGGCGGAATTGCAGCACGTGTTGTTTGCCCTGGGGTATCATCTGGCGTTGCAGTTCGGGGCTCGAGAGCACTTTATTTATGGCGGCGGTTAGTTCTTCGGCGCTTTCGGGGTTAATGTAAATACTGCCGGGGCCGCCTGCTTCGCTAAAACAAGATCCGGTAGAGGTAATAACCGGCACACCGCAGTTTAGCGCTTCTATAATTGGTATGCCAAACCCCTCGAAAACGGAGGGATACACAAACAGAGAGGCCAGCCGGTAAAGGCCGGGCAAATCTTTAAACGGAATATACGGCGGAAAATGAACTCTGCTTTCTAAACCGTGCTGTTGTATGTATTGCTTTACTTCTTTAATATAAGGTGTGTGCTTGCCCACCAGCACCAGGTCGAAATTGGTGAAAAAGTTAGATGTATGCCAGGCTTTTAATAAATTAAGCTGGTTTTTGCGTTTTTCTATGGTGCCCACGCATAAAATGTAGCGCTCGGGCAGTTGGTACTGCGTACGGATGCGGGCAAGCTCGGCGCCGGGCATCGGGATCTGAAAAACCGGGTCACAATCCTGGTACACTACCGATATTTTTTCGGCGGGCGTGCCGAAGAACTGAATAATATCGGCTTTGGTTTGCTCGCTTATAGCCACAATCTGGTCGGCTATGCGGCAGGCGTTGGCAAATTTCTTTTTGTAAATAAAGCGGTCGGTAAGGTTGTACCAGCTTGGGTAGCGCAGAAAAATAAGATCGTGAATGGTTACTACCAGTTTTGTGTTGGTATCGGAAAGGCCAAAGGGCAGCTCGTTGCTAAGGCCGTGGTAGAGGTCTATTTTGCGCTTGCTTAAATCGTCGGCCATGCCAAAGGTGCGCCACACAGAGGCCAGTTTTTTGCTGAGGCCGGTGGGTTTAACTATTTCGCAATGGGTTGTTTGCGGGTAAAAATCAGCAAAAATGGGGTTAATGCCCGTGGTAAAAAGCGTGTATTCTTCGTTTGGGTAAAACCGCATAAGCGAAGAGATAATATGCCTGCTGTAATTACCCAGCCCCGAGGTGTTTGTGAAGGCGCGCTTGGCATCGAAACCCACCTTATGTATGGTGGAGGAAGCAGGAAACTGGGTATTGGGGCTCATTAACGGGCTGTGGGCAGTAAAAAACGGGTCGTGGCGATAGAACTTCTGTTACTTACAAAGCTAAGTAGCCTGAAAAGTAGCAAAAAAATCTGAAGTAAAACGATTTCGCCAAATTACTTCCATACAATTTCTATCACCTCCAGGCCGGCGGCCAATGTGGTGCGGGCAGCGTTGTTCTTGCGTTTTACAATTACTTCGCCTTTTTTGGTTAGCTCGCCGGTTTCTTGTAAGGTAACTATTTTCTCGTTTTTCTTATGAAATAATACCAATCCGCCATTTTGCGCTATCTGCTTTTTGTCTTTTACTTTGTAGGTATAGCTTTGGCCCGGTGCTTCTATGCGTTGCGCTTTTCCGGCTGGTTTTTTGCCTTCTAATAACTGCAGGGCAACATCGGCCTGGGGCACGCCATAACCCAGCATGTTGTTGCCGTAAGGGTATAAATGCCCGCTTTGCTGCAGTATTTTTATAAGTTCTTTATTGCTCAGGTCTGGCTTTTTTTCGAGCAAACACGCCGCGAAACCTGTAATTACCGGCGCCGAAAAAGAGGTGCCCGAAAGCGAATAACACGATACATCGGGCTTTAAATACGGCAGCGCTTCGGGGCCAATACCGCTGTAGCCCATTTTTGTCCACGACTCGAAAGCGGTTGCGCCAACAGACAATACGCCGGCGGCATCGGCAGGCGCCGATACTATTTTCCAGTTGGTTTTTAAGCCTTCGTTTCCGGCGGCCACAATAATCAGCATTCCTTTTTCGTCGGAAGCGGTTTGCACGGCTTTGCTTATTACGCTGGTTTTTCCGTCCATATCGGCTGGTTTGTAATTCTCGGCGGGGTCGGTAAAACCGGTGGCGTAGCCCAAAGAAGTGTTTACAAGGCGCACGCCCATGCTATCGAGCCACTCCAGGGCGCGCACGTAATAATGCTCTTCGCCGCGCCACTCTTTTACGCCGTGGTCGGTGCGGGCAAGGTAAAAATTGGCGTTTACGGCAAAGCCCATTTGCTCGCGCAGGTCGGGGTTATAGCCGGCAATATTTTCAAGCACGGTGGTGCCATGGTAATCTAATCCGGTTTCCTGGTTGTTGTAATGATCTTTTTTGTCTGGATTTACGTAATCGCGGGCGCCTTTTACTCTTTTTTCATCAAAAATATGGGCCAGGCTTTTGTTTTTAGAAGCGCCATAAAAACCGGCATCTATCACACCAATAGCTACGCCTTTGCCGGTTAGTTTTGCTTTGTTTATTACGGGCGCTTTTATCTGCATCAGGCCCATGCTGTGGTCGGCGGGGTTAATATCCAGTTGGGCTGCGGCGGGCACAAATTTGCCCTTCGCAGGTTGTATGCCAGCTACAAAAGGCTGGTTTTTAAGGCTGATGATTTGTGATGGCGTAAGCTCCACGAAAGCCGCGTTAAGCCATTTAGAGGTGCCTTGTATGGCTACTTCTTCTTTTTTAAGCAGATCGAGATACGTAGAATTTACCGGAATATCGCTTTCCTGAACTGCAGGCAAGCCAAGCAATTGCCGGTTTTGCAGCGCTTGTTCTGTAACCAGTTTTGTGGCTCCGTTATGCGGCGCTTTATCTGTAAAGATAACCCAATATGGTTGCTGCGCCTGCGCTGTAAAGTTTATGGCGAGCAGGGTTAAAAGAAGGAAAATATATTTCATGGTTGTTTTATCAGCAATAAAAGTAACCTGTTTAATGAATATTTAGAAATAAGTAACCGTACAGCCGGGAAAACCTCATCCCCCGGCCCCTTCTCCAAAATGAGAAGGGGAGAAAGCGGAGCCTCCGGCAGGTTTTTTAATTAAACCAACTTGCGTAGCTCCTTTTAAGCCCCTCTCATTTTGGATGCAGACGCACGCAAGCGAAGAGGTTGGGGTGAGGTTTTCAGATAGTAATACGGAAAATTACGCGCTATAATCTAAATCCGGAAAAATTAGGCGCTCATGGCCTTGCTTTTAGCACTTTAGGGCAGTTTACAGCTAATATAATTGGCCCCTGCGAACCTGTTTTTACTACTTTGGCAACATCCGGTTATATTTGCCTTTGTGAGCAGACTTCTGCAAGTTTGCCGTTTATATTTTTGCCGCTGATGCCCCAATATTTGGCCTCCGCAGCAAAATCCTTGTACGTTATACCTCTACCTTATACCAACTATGCGCTACGAACCAATCGGGAAAGACCTGTTTATACAAAACCGCATTCGCTTTGCAAAAGAGTTGCCGCAATCGTCGGTGGCTGTTTTTCACTCTAACGATATAATGCCTACCAATGCCGACGGCACCATGGCGTTCCGGCAAAACAACGATCTGTTTTACCTTTCGGGTATAGATCAGGAAGAAAGCATTTTGGTAATTTGCCCCAACGCCAACGACCCGAAGCACCGCGAAATTTTGTTTCTGCGCGAAACCAGCGAGCTGATCGCTATCTGGGAAGGCCATAAATACACCCGCGAGGAGGCAACCGAAGCATCGGGCATACAAACCATTTACTGGCTTTCCGATTTTAACACCATTTTTAACAGCCTGATGGCCGAGAGCGAGCATTGCTACCTTAACACAAACGAGCATTTGCGTGCCACCATAGAGGTAGAAACCCGCGACGCCCGTTTTGTAAAATGGTGCAAAGACCGCTACCCGCTGCACAGCTACCGCCGCAGCGCGCCCATTATGCACTACCTGCGCGCCATAAAACAACCCCGCGAAATAGAGCTGATCCGCCACGCCTGCGGCATTACCGAAAAGGCTTTCCGGCGCTTACTCGGGTTTATAAAACCAGGCGTGATGGAGTACGAAGTAGAAGCAGAGCTATGGCACGAGTTTATCCGGAACCGGTCGCGCGGGCCGGCTTACACCTCTATTATCGCCAGCGGTGCCAGCGCCTGCGTGCTGCATTATGTAGATAACAACAAAGAGTGCAAAGACGGCGACGTAATGCTGATGGATTTTGGAGCAGAGTATGCCAACTACGCTTCAGATTTATCGCGCAGCGTGCCCGTAAACGGCAAGTTTACCAAACGCCAGCGCGATGTGTACGAAGCCGTGCTGCGCGTGATGAAAGAAGCCAAGAAGCTGCTGATGCCCGGCAACATCTGGGACGAATACCACGTGCAGGTGGGCCATTTAATGGAAAAAGAACTGATCGGCTTAGGCTTGCTGAACGAACGCGACGTAAAAAACCAGGACCCGAACAAGCCGCTGTACAAAAAATATTTTATGCATGGCACCTCGCACCATTTAGGGTTAGATGTGCACGATGTAGGCAACAAATACCGCCGTTTTGAAGAAGGAATGGTGTTTACCTGCGAGCCCGGAATTTATATTCTGGAAGAAGGCCTGGGCATACGCCTCGAGAACGATATACTGGTAACCAAAAGCGGCCCTGTAGATTTAATGGAAAACATACCGCTGGAGGCCGACGACATAGAGCGATTGATGCAAAAACGATAAAATGTTTATTTTACAAAATAAATAATCCTCCGGTGCATTTGCCCCGGAGGATTATTTTTATCGGGTTATTTTTATAAATTGCCCCGCAGATTTTTAATCTCATTATAATTTTTGTGCTGCGATGGCCATTTTTTTGCCCGCTGCAGCATAAAATTTAGTTTGGAGCTCAAAAATAAAAAAAACACCCAGCCAACTGCCAGGCTTTTATCGTCGTCTTTTTAACTGAATACGGTTTATATTCTTTCTATGACAAAACTTTACTCTTTACAGAACATGAAGCGGCTTTCTCTGCTGGTGTTTGCTTTCTGCCTGGTGCAATTTCAGGCAATAGCGCAGATTAATATAACCCCATCGTCTGCTGCTGCGCCAATTACTGCGCAACAACTTGCACAGGTTTTGGTAGGGCAGGGGGTTGTGGTTTCAAATGCCCAGCTCTCGGGAGGCTATGCTCACGAAGCAGTGGGTATATTTGGCAACGGTTTAAGCACTAATATTGGATTAGATAGCGGAATCGTTCTTTCAACCGGTTATGTGGCCGATATAAACAATCCTGCATCTGTTCACTCAGGGTCTGAAACCAGTGGTTGGGGCAATGTAAATCCTGGCGGGGCAAATCAATACCTGGAAGAGCTGATTCCGCCAGCCCAGAGCACTAACGATGCTATTATGCTTGAATTTGATGTTCAGGTGGCATCGGATACACTGCGCTTCGAGTATGTATTCGCCTCAGAAGAATATCCTGACTTTTCCTGCTCGAGTTATAATGATGTATTTGGCTTCTTTATAAGCGGGCCCGGCGTAGTAGGTAACATGGGAGCTGCATTTCCTGGAGTTCGCAATATCGCTTTGCTTCCCGACGGAGTTACACCCGTAACAATTAATAACGTGCATGGCGCAACCGGGCCCACCTGCCCAGCAGCAAATGCCCAGTATTTTGTAGAAAATTACTCAGGTATATCTATAATTTACAATGGCTTCACCACTGTTCTTAAAGCCGAAATATGGGGGCTTACTCCCTGCGAAACATATCATTTAAGATTAGCTATTGCCGATGTGGGCGATACCGGTTACGACTCGGGTGTATTTATTAAACAAGGCAGTTTAAACAGCCAGGGCGTAATTTTCTCGGGCCATACAGAAGTTAGCTATGCCGGGTTTGATGATTTGATGGAAGGTTGTGTAAACGGTGGTTTTGTAATTAAGCGTACCGGCGATATCACACAATCTAAAACCGTATCATTTTCTATTGGGGGCACCGCTATTAATGGCTGGGATTATACAGGTCCTGCGCCTGATTACCTGGCCATCGACAGTATATATACTTTCGCTCCTGGTCAGGATTCGCTTTTTGTGGAGATCTGGCCTTACGACGATGGAGTGTCTGATAACAACGAAACCATTATTATCGACCTGAAAAGTACTTGTACAGATTCCGCGACCGGTGAGCAGGCCATCCTGATCATTAGAGACGAAATTCCGCTGGAGCTTAGTACTAACCCTGTTGTAAAT
>JAFADQ010000296.1 GCA_023424725.1 Bacteroidota bacterium | reverse complement strand
TAAAAATTACAGATTATAATGATGCGTAATTTTCGATCAAGCTTTTTTCTTTACTTTAATTTATTACACGATTGGGCAAATCTCCCGAGGGCTTCAATTCTGATTCAGAACTAAACCCAAAAGCTGCGAGGGCCAAAAACAAGGCAACGGGAGGGTAATTACTACTGCTTGTTTGGTCTTTTGTACTACTTTTACAGCTTCAAAACGAAAAGTTTGTATGATAGAGTATAAGCGCCTGCTACATTTTACCCAAAATATTTTTTTGCAGATGGGTTGCCCCGAAGCCGATGCCCGTTTGGCTGCCGATGTGTTGCTAAGCGCCGATTTGCGCGGCATAGATTCGCATGGCGTGGCACGGCTTTCGGGATATATACGTTTATGGCAGGCAGGCCGCATAAACTCAAAACCAAACATAAAGCTGGTGCACCAAACGCCCGGCACCGGCACTGTAGACGGCGACGCCGGACTTGGCCTTGTAGTGGCGCCCCGTGCCATGCAAATTGCTATTGAGAAGGCCGGTAATGTTGGCACCGGCTGGATAAGCGTACGCAACTCTAACCACTTTGGCATTGCCGGCTACCACGCCATGATGGCGATGCAGCACGATATGATAGGCTGGGCCATGACCAATGCCTCGCCGCTTGTTGCCCCTACTTTTGGCACCGACAGGCTGCTGGGCACCAACCCAATCGCGGTTGCCATTCCGGCCGGAAACGAGCCCGCTTTTGTAGCCGATTTAGCCACCACCACCGCCGCCAACGGCAAGCTGGAAATACTGCAGCGCAAAAACCAAAACGCGCCCCTGGGCTGGATCCAAACCAAAACCGGCCAGCCTACCACCAATGCCAACGGCGTAAAAGAAGGCGGCGCGTTATTACCGCTGGGCGGCGACCGCGAGCACGGCAGCCACAAGGGCTACGCACTCGGTTCTGTGGTAGATATTTTTTCGGCGGTGCTGTCGGGGGCAAATTACGGGCCGTGGGCGCCACCTTTTGTTAGCTTTTTGCCGCTTTCCGAAAACCCGGTTGGCGCCGGCCTGGGTCATTTTTTGGGCGCTATGCGGATAGACGGTTTCCGGCCGGCCGATGAGTTTAAGGGCCACATGGATAACTGGATTCGCACCTTCCGTAACTCTACTCCCATTGCCGGACAAGAGCGCGTTCTAATTCCCGGCGACCCGGAGCGCGAGCTACAGCAGCAGCGCGAAAAAGATGGTATTCCGTTGCTGGATGTGGTAATAAAAGATCTGGAAGAAGTGGGAAAACAGTTTGGAGTGAAGCTCTGATTTATATTTGCCGCATTTCTTCTTTTTGCGACACCGGCTGGTTGTTCCGAAACTCCAGAATATCGCCGGGCTGGCATTGCAAAACCGTGCAAATGGCATTTAAGGCAGTGAAGTGGATAGCTTTTGTTTTCCGATTTTCAGCACAGAAAGTTTAGCCATTGTAATGCCTACGCGCTGCCCATAAAGTAGTGAGCGACATTTTGCGCCGGGCCAGCATCACATCCAGATTTACGAGTATCGCCATTACACTACCAACTCTGCCTCTTGCTTTAACTCTACTCCTTTTTGGTACACCAGCCCAATGCAGAGCACCAAAATGCCGAGGTGAAGATCGTAGGCGTTTGGCATTTCGCCGCGCACAACACTATATGGCAGATTTAACCCCGATAGCTGCTTCTCCATTATAAACGACAGCGCTAGTTTATAAACAAACCTGCCAATCAGCACATATCCCATCCACTTAATTCTCCCGGCATTTTCAGCGGAAAAAATGTTCCCTGATGAAATAGAATCGAGTACTTTTTTAAGCAGCCATAAAAGTATAATAAGGAAAAACGGAGTAATAAAATCGAAGCCTAAAGCCGAACCACTGCGGCCAATCTGAGTAAAAAACAAATGCTCTAAAGCAGAACCTGACCGGTATTGCAACGAGGCCAATTCTGGTTCTAACAAGTACGTTTGATTTTCTTCTAATTTACCTGGCACCTGATTAGGTTTTGGAGAGCCCAATTGCACTGTTGTGTACAAAACCTGTTCCGGATTATCATCAAATAAATAGCTTGAATAGATAATAATTTCTACCGGAATTATAAATAACGACAGGTAAAAATTGATCGTTACAAACCAACGAACAAAAGAAAGCAAGCCACTTTTCATACGCTTTTCAATAATTACTACGCAAATATCAGTAATTAATTATCGAAAAACAATAATAATGGTTACGCTCTTTTACAAAACATTTTCAATAGTTGTTTCGGGTTACGGTTTATTCTTTTCTATCTTACTATGCACCTCTAAATAAGCAGGCAGCGCCGCAGAGCCGTACCAATCGTAGAGTTCAGCTTCCAGCAAATTCTCTTTTATGGCCGGGTCTGTAGCGAGCAGGTTTTTGGCCTCGGCAGGTGTGGCAACATTCAGGATAAAAATGCCGCGGTAAGTTTTGTCGTTTTTGCCGAGCGGGCCGGCTACCACCAGTTTACCTTCTTTAGCAAGGCGGCCAATGTTATCTAAATGCCCCCGGAAAAGCGCGTTAATTTTGTCTTTGTCGGTGGTTTTATTGCTGCCGGTTTTTAATATCACGAGTGTATATTTTTTCATGCCGTACTCGTCGGCGCCTAAAGAATCGGCAAGGGCTTTGTTATAATTTGGGTTAGCAGTTTGGGCGAAAAGCGGCGCAGATAAACCCAGAATCAACAGAAAAACATTTAATAATTTCATAGCAAGTAGTAGGTAGAAGGATGTCGGGAAATTAAAAAGCTTTACACGGCTTTCCTATTTTAAAAATTAAATTTGATGTTAGTTACTTATAACTGCTTACCCTGCAAAGGCCAAAAAACAGTGCTAGAGGGGGCAAAACTCATGTTCTTTTTCAAATTCAAAAACCAGGGAAATATTACCCTAAATTGCCGCCAATGCGGTTATAAATATGCTGTGGTGCCCATATTTTTGGCCTTCCCAACCGCATGCGTTTGGCGGTTTTATAAGGTGCGCAATTTAGTTGCTGCAACAGGTTTTTCGCAGCAATATTCTCTTCCGGGAAACAAGCTATATTTTTAGTTTTTAAGCGGAGCTGCATCAGCTCTGTGCCCGCTGTTTCTGTAATGGCCAGTATTACGCCATCGCCAAAATCGGGCAGGTAAAAACCCTCTACCGTATCGTTGCACACAAAAACAAACCCGGTAGAGAGGTATTTCCGGAGATGAAAAAACCGGTCTTCGCCGGAAACCTGTTTGTCTATTTGGGCAATTTGCGTGCTGTACTTTTCAGTGAAAGGTTTAATATCTCTGGATATTTCCCAGCTTGAATTTGGTGTACAGTTTTTGTAGAAAAGGTAATTGGTCTCGGTTATGAAACCCAATTTTTCGTAAACCGGAGCGCCCAAATCGGTAGCAATAAGGTAAATACGTTGGCACTGTTGCGCCTGCGCGCTTTGCAGCAATGCTTGTGTTAGGTGTCGGCCAATACCTTTATTCCTTTGCTCCGGATGCACTATAATATGGGCCAGCCAGGCATCTGCGCCATGCACAATAGTAGTTCCAGCGCCAACAATTTCGCTTTCTGAAACAACCTTAACCGGATAGCAAAAATCAGAATTTATATACTCACTAAAATAAGGCACAACATCGGACCAGTCTGGTGGCTGCAATGCAGGCAAAGCGGCAAGGTCGGGATGGGTTAAAGGCGTAATGTGCATAGCTTGGCAAGGTCGGGCTGCAAGGCCCGTTTTATGGGGCAAAGCAACATAAATTTCACAAATAAACCACCACTAAAAAGCCAACTTCCGCAGATAATTAAAAGATAAACTCTGGGCTTTATCACCCAGAGCTGCACAAAATTTATTTCTTAAAAACGCGGTTATTTGTGGGTAGAACAACAATTTTTATTTATTATTGCCAATATTTTACGCAGCTTTTTCCTTATTTCTCTCAACATTTTCCTCACTTAAAACAGGCACCCTGTATACCTGCAGCCGCAATGAAAAACATACTTAAAACCCTCGCTTTAATTTTATGCCTGCTGGCGGCACATTTTGGCTATAGCCAGGCCAATATGGAAGATGTAGTGTACCTTAAAAACGGTAATATTTTAAGAGGAACCATTATTGAGCACGTACCCAACAAGAGCATTAAACTGCAGATGATGGACCGGAGCGTGAACAACTTTACCTACGACGAGATAGAAAAAATGGAGCAGGAGCCAAGACCTGTTACAAAAGTTGCCACTCTCCCGGCAGGACCCGGATTTAAGAGCAGCGGTTACTTGTTTATAGCGGAATTGGGTTTTAGCGCCGGTATAGGCACTACCAGAATACACAACAACAATTATGTAAATAAAGACAATGCCATTGGCATAAGAATGGTGCACGGAGCTTATATAGACGAGCACTGGACGTTTGGGCTGGGCATTGGCTTCGAGAAATACAAAGAATCTGACTTTATACCCATTACTTTAGATACCCGCGCTACCCTTGTAAATGGCAAAATAAGTCCGTTTTTTGGCCTTAATGCAGGCTATGGCATCGGGCTGGATCAGATGAGCAACGGCCTGATAATAAACCCCACATTTGGGGTAAAAGCCGCTGTTTCAGACAATTCAGCTTTTATGTTTAGTGTTGGCCATAAATGGTTGCGGCAGGAAAGCACGCACAGAAATTATTACGGCTATTATTCAGAAGTCACAAAATCTTATTTCTTCCGGTTCATCACTGTTAATGCCGGTTTCTCTTTCTGATCATTTTTCTAAAGATTTACTCTTAAAGCTGCACCTCGCTGTTGCGGCCGGCCAGTCTCCCATCACACATTTATTTATTATGAAAATCACTCTTAAAGCGCTGTTTCTGTTTTTATTTATTCTTGCCGGTACTATTGCACACGCGCAAACCAACATGGAGGATGTAGTGTACCTGAAAAACGGCAACATAATAAGGGGCTTAATTCTGGAGCACGTGACCGGCCAAAGCATCCGGATTCAGACATACGACAGAAGCATATATAATTACAAGTATGCCGATATAGAGAAAATGACAAAAGAAGAGCTACCCAAAGGAAGCCAGGCAAACCAAATCGGCAGCACCGGGCCTGTAAACTACAAAAGCAGCGGCTACACCAACATAACCGAGTTTGGCTACGGCTCCGGAGTTGGGCATATCACGGTTAATAATTACGAGATAGATAACGCCGATTATTCTTTTGGGTTCAGAACTGTAAACGGAGTGCAGCTAAACGAGCATTTTACTCTTGGCCTGGGCCTTGGCTACGAAAAATATAAAAACGCCGCGCTTATGCCAATTACCGTAGATGCCCGTGCCTCTGTTTTAAAAGGAAAAGTATCGCCTGTTTTTGGTGCCAGCGCGGGATATGCCATCGGCTTCGACGATGCGAGCAACGGTCTAATTATTCATCCGCAGTTTGGCATTAAAACATTTATTTCCGAAACGTCTGCCTTTCATTTCAATGTAGGGTACAGGTGGCAGCAGCAGGAAATGAAATTTTACAGCGGCTACACGCCATATAGCTACAGCGAGAAAAGAGAAAAAGTCTCGTTTCAGTTTATAACCTTCACCACGGGCTTCTCTTTCTAGAAAAGATCTTTTTTCTATCGTAAATCCAGCGAAATGTTCTTGCAAAGAAAGCTTGCTTTATTCCTTTTGTCCGGCTGCTTAACTGCTCTGTTTTCGGGCTGCAATAAAGACGATGCGCCCGATCATTTGCAGGTTGCCGATGCCACCATTGGCGCTACCGCTCATTTTCCAACCGATTTTCAGGACGAATACACCATTCGCAAAGTCTCCGGCGATAATCAATTGGGTATTCCGGGTGTGCTTTTGCCAGAACCTTTTAAAATACAAATTACCAATGTAGAAGGAAATCCGGTTCAGGGCATTCCGGTTTGGTTTGGATGGAGCTACGAGCCCGAAACCCGCGACACTACCGATGCGAACGGTTTTGCCGAGTCGCACTTCACCCCTTCCGCATACTATTACTCCCAATCGTTTACTTTAACTTTTACAATAGAGGTTAGGCCCGAAATAGACTATAGTACAGTAAAAGTAAAGGGCTTGCCTATAGATTTCACGTATGGTTTTAATGTAGAGTTAGTGGCTGGCAGAAATGAATTTGGCGCCGGAAATGACCAGTTGCACTTGCCCAGAGGAATTTTCACAGATGCTGCGGGCAATTTGTATATAGCCGATGCTAATAATCATCGCGTACAAAAGTGGGCGCCCGGTGCTGGCAGCGGCCAAACAGTGGCCGGTGGTAATGGTCCCGGATCTGCAAATAAC
>JAFADQ010000246.1 GCA_023424725.1 Bacteroidota bacterium | reverse complement strand
GGGTTTACACCGATGATATCCTGGCTAAAAGCGGCAGTTGAGGTGCCAATGATGGTTAAAGTTATTATAAGGAGCTTTTTCATGTCGTTTCTAAATTAAATTGTGTTGTTAAGAACTTAACTTTTTGGCAGAATTTGCTAAAAGCGGTTACAGTAATATAACATAAACTATACGAAAAAAGTGCCCGAAGGTTCGAAATTATATTCAGGCGCTTTCTGTATATAATTATATTTTACTTTTTCTTATCATGGCCTTTCTTGTGGCCTTTGCCTTTACGGTCGCCGTGCCTGGCTTTCATTTTCTCTTTACGCTCTTTCTTTAGCTCATCTTTTTTGGCCAGTTGCTCGGGAGTTAAAACCGCGGCGTAGCGCTTATTGGTTTCTTCTCTCATGCCCTTCATTTCGGCCCTTGCAGCTTCGCGGTTATCGCCGTGCTTTTCGCGCACTTCTGCCATTTTACGGGCTTGCTGCAAATGAATTTCGTTTACCCGGGCTACCTGATCGTCGGTAAGGTTCAGGTTTTTCTTCATCCGTTCTGTCATCATCTGCGCTTTTTCTTCCGGATTTTTGTGCTTCATTTCTTTGCGGCCGTCCTGTGCCTGAGCAGTGGCGAAAGTAAAAGTAGCGGCGAACAACATCATCATTAACTTCTTCATGTCTTAAGATTTTAGTTTCTTGTTTGTGTTTACTAATTCTTAGAGTGATGGCAGGCTTAAAGGTTTAATACAATTTTTAAAAATATTGCGGATTAATAGAAAAAGCCCTTTGCGAGTGTCTGCAAAGGGCTTTTTAAGTAAAATATTTTTTACTGTAGATTACATTTTGCTCTCAACCACCTCTATAATTGCCCGTTCCTGCTCTTTGGCATCTTCTACCATTTTGGCGCCACGGTTTATTAAATCGTCGGCAAAGGCGCGGTCTTTCAGGCCCGATGCATTTATTTTCACGTTCAGATAAGCGCCTATTACGGCAGACCGTGCGCACAAAGCGCCTACGCCGGCATCGGTTACAGAGTTAGGGTTTCCTGTTTCTGCCATCGCTTTTATTACGTCCATGCTCTGCAAAGACAGCTCCATTACTTTAAACGGCGCTTCCATGGCTTGTTTAGTAGCGGCCTGAATGGCCTCGTTTCGGGCTGCGGTTTCTTCCGGGTTAGATTTTGGTAAACCGAAGGCATTCATAATGGCATTAAACGAGCGGGTATCTTCGTCTACCAATTGCAGGAGCTTGTTTTTCAGGTCTTCGCCTTTTTCGGCCCAGTCAGAAAACTCTTCCCAGCGCTCGTCCCAGCCCCGCTTATGCGACGAAAGGTTGGCCACCATAGTAGCCAAAGAAATACCCAAACTGCCAATGTATGCCGAAATAGAACCGCCGCCCGGAGCCGGAGATTCAGATGCGGTTTCGTCGGCGAAAGCAGACAAGGTCATGTTCACCAGCGGCGACGCATTCTCTTCTTCCAGATAATACTCGATAATCTTTTTCTTCGGATCGAATGGCTTCAGCTCATCCAAACCAAGAGATTTTACGGCGATCTTGATCAATTCTTTCTCCGACACTCCGGTAGAGCGCTCCTGCTTGCGAAGGAAGTATTTTCCGGCATCTACCATTGCCCGCAGAGGCACCAAACCTACCAATTCCGAGCCGGTAACCCGTATTCCGCGGTTCATGGCGCTTTCTACCACCGCATCAAAAGCAACGTGCACAGGCGTTACATTTACATCGGTCAGGTTCATAGAGATCTGGGCAATGCCGTATTCTTCAATAAACCAACCAACCGCTTTCACCGACTTCAGCTTGCCCGGAATACGGACTTCTTTCCCATTCTTATCCAGCACTACTTTGCCAGTTATCGGGTCGCCTTCGCGCAAAACACGCCCGGCTTCGCGCACATCAAACGCGATGGCATTTGCACGGCGGGTAGAGGTTGTGTTGAGGTTAACGTTGTAGGCAATCAGAAAATCGCGGGCTCCGATGGCGGTTGCTCCGGCTCT
This sequence comes from Bacteroidota bacterium, assembly GCA_023424725.1. GTDB lineage: Bacteria > Bacteroidota > Bacteroidia > Cytophagales > Hymenobacteraceae > JAFADQ01. The sequence continues at coordinate 5,072 of JAFADQ010000246.1, read as the reverse complement.
GGAGTTAAACTTCGCTTCGCCGAAATCGGGTTTCCACTCAGGGTCTTGTAGTTTTTTAGATAATCCTTCGTACTCGCCGGCGCGCACGGTTGCCAGGTTTTTTCGCTCTGGTTTTTGCGCGGCAGATTCGTAGAGATAGATCGGGATGTTAAGCTCTTCGCCCACACGTTTGCCCAGTTTGCGGGCATATTCGGCTGTCTCGTCCATAGAAATGCCGCTTACAGGTATAAGGGGGCACACATCGGTAGCGCCAAAGCGTGGGTGCTCGCCAGAATGCTTGCTCATATCTATCAGTTCCGATGCCTTTTTAATTGCTCTGAAAGCTGCTTCCATAACCGGCTCCGGTTCGCCTACAAACGTTACCACGGTGCGGTTGGTGGCTTTGCCCGGATCTACATCCAGCAAACGGATTCCGTCTACCGATTCTATCTGGTCGGTAATCTGTTTTATGATGTTCATATCGCGGCCTTCGGAGAAGTTCGGCACGCATTCTATAAGTTGCTTCATTTTCAATTAGTGAATGAGTGGATGAGTGGATGAGTGAATTAAAATTCGCACTCATCGTTAGTGTCACAAAGGTATCCTAATCCTGTTAATCCTTTAATTGTGTTCAACATTAATGTATCGACTCCAATTGCTTTTTTGCCTCTTCCGGCTTTTGCCAGAAGTTGCCGTTTAAGATCACCTTATCTATCAGCTGGGCTCCGTGGCCGAAAAAATAGGGCATTTGGGCATAACTGGCCATTGGTTTGGTGATGAACAGATTGGCCGCTTTTCCTCTGCAAATGCTGCCATGCGATTGTTGTAAACCGATAGCCGCTGCCGCATTAATAGTGCAGGCATTAATAGCTTCTTCGGGAGTCATCCGCAGCTTTACGCAGGCTAACGTCAGCAAAAAAGCCATGTTGCCGGATGGCGAGCTGCCGGGGTTATAATCTGAAGCCAGCGCGATGGGTAAACCCGCATTTATCATTTCGCGGGCGGGCTGGTAGGGGAGGCCCAGGAAAAAAGCTGCACCGGGCAATAAAGTGGGCATGGTAGCCGAATTTAGCAGCAGTTCTGTCTCCTCCGGCCCAACATGCTCCAGATGGTCTACACTTATCGCGCCGTTTTCTACGCCAACTTTTATTCCTCCGGATGGCGCTAACTGGTGCGCATGCAATTTCGGAATTAGTCCGAATTTTAATCCTTGTTTCAGAATCCGGTCAGTTTCTTCTGGAGTGAAAAAACCGCGGTCGCAGAACACATCGCAGTATTCGGCCAGGCCTTCTTCGGCTACTCTTGGTATCAGCTCGTTAACAACCAGATCGATAAATCCTTCGCGGTTGTTCAGGAAGTTTCTCGGGATTGCATGAGCACCCAGTAAAGTTGCCTTTATCGGAATAGGGCTAACCTCGCGCAAACGCCGCACTACGCGCAACATTTTTAATTCGTCTTCAACCGTAAGTCCATAGCCGCTTTTAATTTCTATAGCTCCTGTTCCCATGGCAATAACTTCGTGCAGACGCTCCAGGGCAGATTCAAAGAGTTCGTCTTCAGAAGTTTGCTGTAAACGGTCAGCAGAATTCAGGATTCCACCGCCGCGACGGGCAATTTCTTCGTAGCTCAGGCCTTTAATTCTGTCTACAAACTCACCCTCGCGCGAGCCGGCAAACACCAAATGCGTGTGCGGATCTACAAAGCTCGGGAAAACAAACCGGCCGCTGCAATCGTGCTGCTGCACACCTTCGGGCAGGTTGCTAAGCTGTAGCTCTGCCATCGGCCCGAAATCCAGAATTTTTCCTTCTTGCAGCAGCAAAAATGCCCCTTCCAGCATGGGCAGGTTCTGCATTTCGGCACCGGCCACTCTGTTTTTTGGCTGGTTTTCTACTTGTATGAGGCCTTTTATGTTGGTGAGGAGAAGTTGAGGCATAGGGTTGGTGGATGAGTGGATGAGTGGATGAGTGGAAAAAGGTTTAACGGGTAAAGTTACAGCGTTCCCGGAAAACCTTCCAGCGTCTTTTTTAGACCTGGAAGCGTTTACCCTGCAACAACCAAAAATATGGCCATTGCAGCCTAACAATCAACAAGTAACAATCAAAAACCAAACTCAAAACTTATTCTTCCACATCATGCTTTCTACCGGCTTCAGGGTGCGGTTGTTGTATTTGGCGCCGTCTTTACTGTTGTACATGTTCTCTATTTCGCCCTGCACGGTAAAGTAAATAAGCTGGCCAATGGGCATGCCGTGGTAAATGCGCACGCGTTGGGTAACAGAAATTTCGAGGGTCCAGGTGTTGCAGAAACCCACATCGCCTTTGCCGGCGGTGGCATGTATGTCGATGCCGAGGCGGCCAACACTCGATTTGCCTTCCAGGAAAGGCACATGCGCATGCGATTCGGTGTATTCTTTGGTAACGCCTAAATACAATTTACCGGGCTGAAGCTCGTAACCATCAGGGCCGATCTCGAAAACTTCTATCTGGTTGTGTTTTCTGGCATCGAGCACTTCGTCGATATACGTGGCAAGGTAGCGGCCCAGGTGCACGTCGTAAGAGTTGGTGCCAAGGCATTTCTGGTCGAATGGCTCTATTACGATGGTGCCTTTGTTTATTTCTTCCAGAATTTGTTTATCCGTCAGGATCATAATTTTATGTAAATGCTGATTGGTTGAGAATCAGCGGTGTTTTATTTTTTTATTGCAGAGCCTCATTCTGCCAATTCGCAGCTCACCAGTTGCTATTTACTGTCATTGCGAGCGATAGCGTGGCAATCTGGTGAACAGCGCGATATATTTTGTCTGAACTGTGATGGAAATGATTAAATGAAGTACTATGATTCTATAATATTCAAAGTCTTTCATTTTATCAAACAGATCATAGTTCGGACTTCTAACAACCCGGTTGCTTCGTGCCTCGCAATGACAGTACTTATGGCTATAAATAGCTGCCAAATTGTTTTATTCTGTTCTTAGCTGCCAAGCTAAGAATCTGCTACTTTAAGCCTCCAGGCTTTTTTTCATGCTTGGAAGCATGAAGTGGAACCTCCTTAGCTAAGAAGCTAAGGAGAGTTGGGGGCATTATATCTTAATCGTTTCCCTCCAACACTTCAGGCGACAGCGCCTCCATATTCGCGGCATTCATTTGCTCTACCAGCTCATCTGTAATTGCTGCGGATACAAATAAACTCTCAAACTGCGAAGGTGCTAAGTAAACTCCCTGGTTGAGCATGGAGTTAAAATAGCGGCTGAATTTCTGAAGATCGGCGGCGCGGGCTTCGGTAAAGTTGCGCACCGGCTGATCGGTGAAAAACAGCGAGTACATAGAGCCGACCTGGTTAATGGTGTAGTTCAGGCCGTGTTTTTTCATCGCGGCACGGATTCCGTCTACAATTTTGGTGGTCGTATTTTCTAATTGCTGATAAACTTCGGGCGTTTCTTTGATGTGTGTAAGCATAGCCAAACCTGCTGCCATTGCCAGCGGGTTACCCGATAAGGTTCCGGCCTGATAAATGGGTCCGGCAGGGGAGACCTTATCCATAATATCTTTGCGGCCGCCGTAAGCGCCCACCGGTAATCCGCCGCCTATAATTTTGCCTAATGTTGTAAGATCGGGCATTACATTAAAGTATTCCTGCGCTCCGCCTTTGGCCAACCGGAAACCGGTCATCACTTCATCAAAAATAAGCAAAATGCCGTGCTGGTCGCAGAGTTGGCGGAGGCCCTGCAGATACCCTTTTTCGGGTACCACACAGCCCATATTGCCCGCTACAGGTTCTATAATAATAGCCGCAATCTGGTTAGGATATTTCGCGATGGCGGCTTCTACGGCATTCAGATCGTTATAAATAACCGAAATGGTGTCTTCTGCAACGCCTTTTGTTACTCCCGGCGAATCTGGGTTTCCGTGGGTGATGGCGCCGCTGCCGGCCGAGATGAGGAAAGAATCGCCGTGGCCGTGGTAGCAGCCCTCGAACTTAATAAATTTATCGCGGCCGGTAAAACCACGGGCCACCCGCAGCGCAGACATGGTAGCTTCGGTGCCGCTGTTTACCATGCGCACTTTTTCTACCGATGGCACCATGCTCACGATCAGTTCGGCCATTTCTACCTCGCGGTGTGTGGGCGCGCCAAACGAAACAGAGGCTGGAAGAGCCGTTTTTAGTGCCTCCAGCACCGGTTTGTGGGCGTGTCCGAACAGCATCGGTCCCCAGGAGCTTATCAAATCGATGTACTTATTTCCATCAACATCCTGCAAAAAAGGGCCGTTGGCAGATTCTACAAAAACCGGATGCCCGCCAACGGCGCGGAAGGCGCGAACCGGCGAGTTTACTCCGCCCGGAATGCTGTTTTTTGCTTTTTCGAAAAGGTCGTTACTTTTTTGGCGGCTTTTGCTCATCTTTCTTTGGTTCTGGTGGAGGTGGTGGTAATAAATTGGCCGGTGATGCGGCATTATTTGCCCTCAGCAGCTCTAATTTCTCTATTTTAAACAATGGCACAAAGCCGTTATCGTTGCCGGCGCTGTAATCGAAACCGCTATAAAGCGCGCCGGAACGGTAGCCATCCTGAGGCAGCAATTGCGCGAAACCGGTGCCGTTGCGGTGCAGTTGCTGGCCGAAATACCACATTAGCTCGAAGCCCGATTTGGCGTAATCGGAGGGAGGAAGGTTGGTGCGGAAATGGTAGCCCTTGCTGAAGGTAGAAAAGCCGGCCATTTTAGGGTCGGTTTGGTGCGGGCCGATAAAATAAATGTCGCGGGCATCGAGCTGGTCGAGCGGAATTTGCTGCATTTCGAGCCAGGCAGAAGGCACCAGCACACCGCCCCTGAAATTGTTGCGGTCTATCATGCTCAGCACATTTACGGCCACATTCGGCGATTCGGAAAAAACGGCCATGTGCCCGATTCCGGTGGTATCGAGCTTGCTGATGGTGGCGGTGTTGGCAGAGCTGCGCGTACCGCTTATCTTCTGAAAAACATTGATTTTCCCGCCCAGTTTCTCGAATTCCTGACGGTACAAAACGGCCAGGGTTGAGTCGTCGCGGCGGTTCTGGAAAACAACCAAACCGTTGCCGGGAGAGAAGTTGGTAAACGCGA
>JAFADQ010000219.1 GCA_023424725.1 Bacteroidota bacterium | reverse complement strand
GATAAAAATGATAATTAAATGTTCTGGCGAGACTCGTTTAGAGGTTTATTGCAGCGCTACGGACTGAGAAATAGCGGAGGCCAGTTTTTGAATTAACAATTTGCCGTCTGAAATATAAACATTACACTGCTTCTTATATTTAAAGATAACAAAAAGTTTTAACTTAATATTGTTTCAGGAAAATGATCTTCGTCATATCTTTCCAGAAACGATCATCAATCAGTAATAATCCCTTCTTAATTTTTTGAAGAACAAAATTGCACGCGCGGTAACTTACCTTTTATCATTTGCCATTTGCATCTGGTTATTTAAACTTGCTTACAGCGGGCTGGACTTTGCCAGCGTTTGGCAATACGTATCGGGCATGGATCTTTTTTGGGTATGCATGGTGGCGCTTTCGTCTTTTGTATGCCAAAGCGCGCGCAGCCTCCGGTGGCAGCTATTATTAAAAGCCTGCGGCGAGCAAATAAGTTTCAGGCGCTTATTTCTCTCGCTTATGGCAGGTTATTTTGTGCACCAGGCTTTGCCCAGGGTGGGCGAAATTGTGCGGTGCTGGCTCGTAAAAAAATCGGACAATGTGGGCTATGGCGTTTCTATAGGTACGGTGGTGGCAGAGCGAACCATAGATACTCTTTGCCTGGCAATTCTTGTAGCAGGCACTATTTTATCGGTTAATGCTATTAGCTATTCTTTTTTTAATGCGCACATAAACCTGCCTTTGCGCGATATGGCGGCCAGCCTGCCCTTGTATACCATCAGCGTAGGTTTTTTATTGTTGGCGGCGCTGCTTTCTGTATGTTATTACTACCTTAACCGGCGGGGTTATTTTACGGCAACGCGGCAGAACTTTGCCGGCAAAGCGTTGGGTTTTGGCTCTAACTTATTAACGGGTATAACCGCTGTGCTGAAGTTGAGGCAAAAATGGGCCTTCCTGCTATATACGCTTATTATCTGGGCCATGTATTTTTTAATGACCTACCTATGGTTTTTTGCCCTGCCCGAAACCAGCCACCTGGGCGTTAAAGAAGCGTTTTTTATTTGGGCAATTGGCAGCATTGGCCGTTTGGTGCCGGTGCAGGGCGGTGGGGCAGGGGCATACCATTATCTGGTAATTCAGGCGTTTTTGCTTTTTGGTGTTTCGGCTGGGGTGGCGGGCGCTATGGCGTTGGTAATTCATGGGCTGCAAACGGCAATTTATGTAATAGCGGGCAGCATAAGTTTGGTTTGGTATTTATTGTTGCTTAAAAAATCGAAAACATAATTACACTCTTATAACCCGTAAAGGCTCTGTGTACACAATTATTTTATCTTGTATATGGTAGCCAAAGTTCTGTAGCGTTGTGGCGTAGTCGGCCATTTCTGTTACCGTCATGGGGTCTTCTTCGCCGCATTTAAACTCTAAAATACTAAGCGCGCCGTTTGCAGAAACCACCCGGCTGGGTTTAAATAATTTTCCGGATTCTGACACTACTTCTTTGCCCTGCTCTAAGGCAAAACGGTTGCTGAAATACTGGCCGATATGTTCGTGAAGAAGGAAACCTCGCAACCGCTTTTTAAGGTTGGGCTGCTCTTTTTTATGGATGATTCCTTCGTTTAATAGCTCTTGTAAAACCAGCTCTAAATCGTCGGCGTTTTTAAGCTTGCACAGTGCGTAAATAATTTTGTTTTGCAGCTCCAGTTCCGGGTTTAAAGTTGCCAGATCGAATACATTGGCGGCGCTGCGTTTAAGTTTTAATTTCTGGCTCCAATCGGCGCCGGTGGCATATTCTACAACAAACGGGTTATTATGCTTTGGGTGGCGGTGGCTAAACGGTTTGTTTCCTTCAGAAAGAATATACTGTGCTTCGCCGTCTTGCCATAACTGCTGCTGCAACAGGTAATTGTGCAGTAAATAAGCCGCGGTTTTCTGGTTTCTGGCTTCCGAAAAATTCTTCTTCTCTGCGATTACATACAGCCTGTCTTCAGGCCGAGTAAACGCCACGTACAGCATGTTAAAGTTCTCGATAAACGTTTTTTCTATTTCAGCATGCAAATTTGGCTCTAAAGCCGTGCCCAGCATAGCCGATGTTGCCGATGTTACAACCGCGCGCAAGGTTTCTTCTTTTTGCCCCGGCAAATGAACGGGCAATAAACCATCTTGCAGCCTGCTCCAGATAAGCGAGTTGTTGTAAGGCGCGAATTGCCAGTCGCAGAAGGGCACGATAACCACCGGATAAGCCAGGCCTTTGCTTTTATGAATAGTGGTAACGGTAATGGCGTCGCGGTCTTGTGGCGTGTTTATGCTGATCTTTTCTTTGTTGCGCTGCCAGTAATCCAGAAAATCGGGAAGGTTGTTGCTGCCCGAGAAACTGAATTCCAGCACTACATCTAAAAACCGAAACAAATAATCGGCATCGGAGCAGCAATGATAAAGGCCAAGCGTATGCAGCACCTGCTCGGTGCTTTGGTAAATAGAAAGTTGTACAGAATCGTAGCGCGGCAATTGGTAGCCAAATTCGGCAAAATAGCCGTAATAGCTCTCTACCGCATCGGTTTTTGCCCCTTGCAGGTTTTCTTCCCTGCCCATTGCTATGGCAGATATCCGCAGGCTTTCTTCTGTGCCCGGCACCTGGTTGCGCACCACTTTATGAAACAAATACAACGCTTCCGATTTCGCGATGGCATCGTTGGGTTGCACATATACCTTAAAAATTGCCAGCACCAGGTTTACGGTTTCAGAAAACTGCAGCGACAATGAATCCTGAGAAATAATATCGAGCCCGGCTTCTTTCAGGAAATTGGCCGTGAGCCGCGCGTTTTTGTTAGTGCGGTGCAACACGGCAATGTCGCGCAGGTTGTAGCCGTCTTTTATCGCTTTCCGGATAATGTCGAGCGTAAGGTTTAAGTTGTTTTCGAGGTAAGAAAAACTTGCTTCTTCTAACGATATTTCATCAGTAATTTTAGGCTCTGACGCATCGATTTTTGGTGGTTGCAGCCCATCTTCCACAAACAAAATCTCTATGTGGCCGCCGTGGTGGTTTTTGCCTTGCGGTACTTGT
>JAFADQ010000023.1 GCA_023424725.1 Bacteroidota bacterium | reverse complement strand
TACTCTACATAAGGTATATCGCGCGAAATGGCAGCCGCAATTGCAACACCCTGAGCGCGGCCAAGTTTTAGCATCGATTGCACGTTCTTTCCGAAAAATTGCGCTTCTATGGCCATCTCGTCTGGTAAATATTCCGTTATCAGCTCCGAGGTATGATCAAATATCTTTCTTAATTTAACCGCGTGGTTCGGTACCCGTTTAAGGTTAAGGATGCCAAGCTGCAGCAGTTTTAGTTCCGAACCTTTTATTTCCAGAATGGAGTAACCCATAATGGTGGTGCCCGGATCTATTCCGAGAATAATTTTACTGCCTGGTAAACCCAATTTTTTGCTCATCAAACCGCAAATTTACAAACATCTGTCCATAGCGGCCCCGTATCGGAAGGGTTTATCTTTTCTGCTGAAATTGTTAGTGCTCGCGCTAACGGTTTTTTACCTGTACGAGGCAATTTATATGTCGCCGGGGCAGAAGGGCGAATTCTGGCGCTACGTGCTGGAACTTCTTCTTGATGATAACGTGGCAGTGCTTGGCATAGCCGTGTTGCTGGTAGCCTTAAACTGGGGCCTGGAGGCGCATAAATGGTCGGTGCTGGCAAAGCAACTGGAGCCAATGCCATTTTATAAAGCGTTGCAGGCAGTGCTTGCCGGCGTAACTCTTGGCATGATAACCCCAAACCGTGTTGGCGATTATGCCGCCCGGTCTTTTTTGATGGAGAATAACCACCGCATTAAAGCTCTGGGAGCGGTTTTTCTGGGGCGTATGTGCCAGATGCACAGCACGGCGGTTTTTGGCAGCTTGGGTATATTTTATTTTGTAGGAATAAGGTTTTTAACCAATTACCCTTATGTGGCCACCGGTACCTTCTTTTTTATCGTTCTGGTTAACGCCATTTTTACTGTTTTTCTGTACAACACCCGTTTGCTGCTGCCTTTGGTGCGGGGCGTAAAGCTGCTGAGGCCAATTTTACCTGCGTTATGGATGCTTCAGCGATATAAAAGCCATACCATTACCCGGATTTTAAGCATTTCGGCTTTACGCTATTGCGTTTTTACCTTGCAGTTTGTGCTGTTGTTATATGCTGTAGATATTGCGTTGCCCGTAGCCGCGGCCTTTGCCGGTGCTTCATCGGCCTTGCTGGTGAAATCGTTATTGCCAAGCTTTAGTTTTTTGAGCGATATTGGCGTGAGAGAATTATCGGCCATTCATTTTTTTGGCTTGCTTGGGCAAAACGAAACCAAAGTGCTGGCGGCAAGTCTTACCTTGTGGGTAATTAATATCGCGTTGCCCGCGCTTCTGGGGTTGCTGGTGGTGCTAAAGTTCAGAATTCTGAAATCGAAATGATCGCAGCCGGTTTAGGTTTACTGCTGTTTGTGTATGTGCTGATAGTAATCGGGATATGGCTTGCCTGGGTTGCCTTACCCTGCGGCGGGCAAAAAAATGGCCGCCACAGCCCAACGGCCTTCGTATCTGTGCTTGTAGCAGCCCGTAACGAAGCAAATAATTTGCCGGCCTTACTTTCTTCGCTTGCCGCCCAAAACTACCCGCCGCACCTTCTGGAAGTAATTATTATTAATGATCATTCTACAGACCACACGGTTAGTATTGTAGAAGATTTTGCCGCCAGAACTGGTTCTTTTAACTTGCGTTGTATCTCGCTGCCCGAAGCTGCGAAGGGCAAAAAAGCGGCCATCGCGGCAGGAATTAATCTGGCACGGGGCACTTTTATTTGCACTACAGATGCCGATTGTGTGCCGCAGCCAGGCTGGGTATTACAAATGGTGGCTGCCGCGGAAGCACATAAAGCTGTTTTCGTGAGCGGGCCGGTAAAATATATATCCGGCAGTTCACTTCTGAGCAAACTCCAGGCAATAGAATTCTCTGGTTTGATTGCGATTGGAGGGGCCACCATTTGTTTGCGACAGCCTACCATGTGCAACGGCGCTAATTTATTGTTTTTGCGCGAGGCATTTTTTGCCGTTAATGGCTATGCGGGCAACGAGCAAATTGCAAGCGGCGACGATGAGTTTCTGCTTCATAAAATCGCGGCTGCTTACCCTGCCGGATATTTCTTTAATAAAAACAGCGAAGCAACTGTGGCTACCACACCCAAAGCCGATGTAGCAGGTTTAATGCAGCAACGCATACGGTGGGCGGGCAAATGGAAGCATTACCAGCGAAACAGCCCAAAAGTTCTCGCTATTTTGGTTGCCGCCGTTTATGCGGGGTTACTAACAGGTTTATTTTCTGCGCTCGCGGGCTGGCTGCCATGGAAGTATTTTGTTTCGTTTATTTGCGTTAAATTTGTTGTAGAAGCTTTGTTTTTCGCTACTATTCTGCGGTTTTTTAATCAGCTTAAATTGCTTTGGCTGGTAGTTGTGCTGCAATTAGTGCAACCATTATTTGTGCTGGCAGTGGCGTTTTTTACTATGCGGGGCCGGTATAATTGGAAAGACAGAACAGTATACGCATCATGACAGATTTAGAATTCCGGATAATAGACGAGCTATATTTTGTTTCTTCTTTTAAAACCCTGCAAGCCGAATGCGGTCTGGCACCTGCCCAACTTTCAGAAACTCTACAACAATTACTGGAGGCCGGCTTTGTTAAGGCATTTTTCCCCGATCCGGATACAGAAGTTTCCCCTGCAGAAGCTATAGAAAATATAAACCTGCGGAATTGTTTTTTTCTGGCCACTAAAGCAGGTTTGCTGGCGCACAATTCCAATTAAAATGAGCGAAAAAGGCATAAACAAACCCGGCAGCAAGGCCTGGCGCAGTTTCAGAAGGCACTACCCGGCCATGGGCGGTTTAGTAGTGATTTGTATTGCCTTTATAATAGCTTTGTTAGGTTATTTTATTTTGCCCGATTCTAGCCCCGATGCGAGCAATTCTATACCCGTACTGCAGAAAAAACCACCGGGCTATAGCGTTAAATTAATTAAGGTTAAACGCCAACTGTATGCCCCAAAGGCTGGTTTGGTAGAAAAGTGGTTAAGCGGGGCGAATCCGGAGTATAAAGAAATTCCGGTAGAGCGGTTTACGGTTGATGGGGCAAATGCTATTATACAACCGGTCAGCAGGCTGGCAATGCCCGATAGCCAAATTATTAGCATTCCGCTTTCAGAGTTATTAGCAAAAAAAGGTATATTTACTTCTTTAACAAACCAAAGCCCGGCTAAAAAGGCCGGTTTAGCGCCTCACGACTTTGTTTTTGAGCGCACGTATTGGCTTGGCACCGATAAGGCAGGGCGCGATGTATTAAGCAGGTTATTGCTGGGCACGCGTATTTCGCTGGCGGTTGGGCTGCTTGCCGTGTTGCTATCTGTTACGGTAGGTGTTACCGCGGGCGCTCTGGCCGGTTTTTTTGGCGGAGTTACCGATAAAATTATTCAATGGCTGATGACGGTAATATGGTCGGTGCCGGGAATAATTCTGGTAATTGCCATTAGCCTTGCCTTGCAGCAGAAAGGAATTGGTGTTTTGTTTATCGCTATTGGCCTTACCACATGGGTAGAGGTGGCGCGTTTAGTGCGTGGCGAAATGATGGCCCTGCGGCAAATGACCTTTGTAGAGGCTGCCACCGCGCTGGGTTTGCCCAAGCACCGTATTTTGGTGCGGCACATGTTGCCAAACCTGCTGGGGCCAATTATAG
>JAFADQ010000201.1 GCA_023424725.1 Bacteroidota bacterium | reverse complement strand
CGCTATCGCTCGCAATGACAGGTTCGGGTGGGCGGTGTAAAGTGCTTATTATTGGTTCCGACAGGCATGAAAAGACGCTCGCGCCAGGCCAAATTGGAAATCATAGTCTTTCAATTCATCATTATTTTCACAGTTCAGACAACTCACACAAACAAATCTGCCGCGATTTTATCGGCCAGTAACTTTCCGGAATCGGTTAAATAAAGCACGTCATCCTCAATTCGCACCATTTCTTTCTGTAAAAGCGATTGCAAATAAGTTTTATGCAGTTGCAGCAAATCAACCGATTTTTCTTTCTTTAATTTAGCTAAATCGGTTCCCCATTTGGTGCGCAAACTGGTGAGGATATATTCGTTTATTTGGTCTTCGGGAGTTAATTCATCCAACTCGAACGGGATTTTGCTTTCTGCCAGTTCGTGCATATAAATGGCATTGTTGGCAATGTTGTGCTGGCGCGAAGTGCCGCTAAACGAGTGCGCGCTGGGGCCCAGGCCGAGGTAAGGCACGCCGCGCCAGTAGTTGCTGTTATGCCGCGAGTAAAAACCGGGCCGGCAGAAGTTACTGATCTCATATTGCTCGAAATCGTGCGCCTGCATCTGCTCCAGCAAAATCTCGAATTGCTCGGCTACAAAATCGTCTGTACTGCCGGTAAATTTGCCTGTTGCAGCCCATTTCCCGAAGGCAGTTTTAGGTTCTATGGTAAGCGCATAGCTGGAAATATGCTGTACCTGAAGCGAAAATGCCTTCTGCAGGTCCTCAAGCCAAATGCTGTGGCCGGGAGCGGGAACGCCGTAAATAAGATCTATGCTGATGTTGTGGAAGCCGGCATTTTGCGCGAGTTGCACACAATTTGCAGCTTCTGTGGCATCGTGCGCCCGGTTCATCCGTTTTAAATGCGGCTCGTGGAACGATTGTATGCCAATACTGAGGCGGTTTATGCCTGCGGCGGCCATGTTTTTGAGGCTTGCAGGGCTTAAGTCGTCGGGGTTTGCTTCGAGGGTTATTTCGGGGTTTCGGGCGATGGAAAAGTTATGGTGAAGCGCGTTCAGCAGCAGCTCCAGTTCATCTTCCGAAAGCAATGAAGGCGTGCCTCCGCCAAAGTAAATGGTGTTAACTTCCTGCCCTTGTAAGTAGTTTTTCTGTAGCTCTATTTCCCTAACAATAGCCTGCACCATTTCCGGTTTCCGGGTTAAAGAGGTGCTGAAATGGAAATCGCAGTAATGGCACTTTTGCTTGCAGAACGGGATGTGTAGGTAGATGCCGGCCAAGAGGAGTTTTTTAGAGCTGGAGAACAAAGAAAGCGATTTGTTTGCTCTCTGCAGAATTAACCAGAAAGGATTTATTAAAGTTTATTTTTAGCCTGCTTCTGGTGAGTGTAAACTACTGCCGGGCTCGGCCAATTTTAACCAAGCTGGAGCTTGGCGGTCCGGATCGCCAAGCTCCAGCTTGGTTCCCGGAGGCATGATGCAAGTGAGGGCGCAGAAATTAAGCGCCTAACAACCGGTGGCAGCCGCATGCAACAGCCGGCTCAGCAAACCCTCTTTTAACGCATAACTCGATACGCGCAGCTGTTGCGGCCGGTAGTTTTCTATCACAAAATCTATTAAAACAGAGGCCACCACAATCATATCTACCCGCATTTCTATCATGCCCGGAATTTGCATGCGCTCATGGCGGGTTTTGGTGAGCAGGTCGTGGTAAATGCGGTAAAAGCCGGATATAGAAAGATCGAATTCTTTTCTTTCCGGATCGGGAATTTCGTTCTGGTGGTAAATTTCTATATCGCTGACGGTATCGAAAGTGCCGGACGAGCCGATAAGTACTTTTGGTTGAAATTGAGCCACAGCCTGGGTAAGCGGCCATAATTGCCCGGCCAGGTATTTTTTCAGGTTGGCAATTTCTGTTTCCGTAATCGGATCGTTTTTATGAAATAAGTCTATCAATCGCTGGGCGCCTACCTCGAAGCTTTGTTTCCAGAAAATTTCGGTTTGGGTGCAGATGATGAATTCTACGCTGCCGCCGCCAATGTCCATGATCATGGCCGGTTCAGCGCCTATTTCCATGGCCAGCTTTACGCCTTTATAAATCAGCCCGGCTTCTTCGTCGCCCGAAATTACTTCTACGTCAATTCCGGTTCGTTTTTTAATATCATCAACCAATTCTGGCCCGTTAGCAGCGTTTCGCATGGCGCTGGTGGCCACTGCCTGCACATGGCGCACACCATAATGATCTATTTCTTCTTTAAAATAAGCCAGTGTTTCTGTGGCGCGTGCCCAGGCATCGGGAGCGATTGTTCCTTTACTTATACCGCCGCGGCCAAGCTTTACAGGCAGTTTTAGTTTAAGTAATGTTTGCTGACTATGAGCCTTCAACTCTATTATAAGCAGATGAAAAGTATTGGTTCCAAGATCTACAAGCGCTATTCGTTCGGGTGCCATGCGGGTTTTGTTGTTCAGAAAAGACGAGGATTAAGGCCGGAAGGTTTCCGGAAGGTGTAAATGTAGAAACAAGGCACTGCCTTGTCTGAATTTCTGGATAAATCTTTCTACCTGGCCTGGAGACAAGGCAGTGCCTTGTCTCTACAAGAGCCGCCAATTTTAATTTAATCTGTGCCGTATCTTTACCGGTTTCATTTTTCTTCAACCTTCAACCTTCAACCTTCAACCTTCAACCTTCACCTGCCCAGCCAGATCAGAAATACAAAAAACAGCGCAAGGCAAACCGACGAGAGCAGGTTTAGGCGCATAGTTCTTCTGTAGCTCACCTGATTTTGGTCTTTCCAGGCCTTTATCATCCAGCGGAAATAATAAAACAACACCGGCAGCAGAAATACCAGAAAAATCAGGAAAATATCAACACTATAATAGGTTTTAAAGAACATAAAATAGCCCACAACTGCCATTGCGAAAACGATGGCCGTCCAGACAAATGTGCCGCGAATGCCCAGCAGCAAGCTAAGCGTAATATCGCCGCGGCGGTTGTCTTCCTGGTGCTGGTATACCTGCGTGATGGGGTAAGAGCCGAGCAACATTACAGATGCCAGCGCTCCGGCAAAAAGCAGGCGAGGCTCTTTTGCCCACAGCCAGCCATCTTGGGCAAGCGCCGACGCGGCCATCCAAACGGTAAAAGCGCCCTGAAAAAAAGCTACCGATAATGCGCCTGTCCAGGGCATTTTCTTCAGCCGGATAGCCGGATGGCTGTAGGCCTTAGAAAACAGGCCATAACCGAGCAACATAAGCACAAACGGAATATTAATGAGCAAGCCCAGCGCGAGCGCCACGGCATCGAGCAATAGCGAAAACCAAAGCAAATCGGGCGTAACGGGAGGCGGAGTTTCGAGGCCGCCGATGCTGTCTTCGTCGCGGTCGTAATAGCTGTTAAAGCCGTTGCTGGAGGGGTAAAGAAAAAGATGAATAGCAATGAAACTGATGATCAAATCGTGCCACTCCGCGCCCGGCACCTGGCTGAAAGCAAACAAAAATACCGGCAGCAAAAATATAGAGAACAGCACCCGCAGGTGCAGCAAAGTAGATTTAGAGATCATGGTGTGTGGTATCTGGCGCCGGTGCAATGCTACGGAATTTATACAAATGCCGCGCAAATTTGTTTGGGTATTATAGATTGATAATAATTTGGGCTGTAGCGGGCAATTTTATGGGCGTTGCAGGGTAAATTAATGCTGATGGTTATTTTTGACGAGGTATTTCGCTATCGCTCAACATGACAGCTCGTGGTAGTAAGGCAAAGCTGGAATTTAAACAAGCGTATCTACTATGCGCTGTCATCCTGAGAGCTCCATCAGCTTCCCTGATACCTTGGGAAAATGGCAGAAGGGGCCGCTGGCGCAAGCGTCCGCTTGTGCCGTCCGCATGTACATTTAGTTAGTACACCTTAAAATTTGCCTCCGGCAAGCACAAGCGGACGCTTGCGCCAGCGGCTTCGTTTAAACTTCAACTTAAAATTTCTTCCTCTGTCATTGGCAACGATAGTGAAGGACCTTGTCAAAAAAGAACCACCAGCATTAATTTACCCTGCCACGCCCATAAAATTGCCTGCCGCAGCCCAACTAACAACCACTTATTTTACGTACGTACTGAAACCGGCCTGCATTCGCCATCAACCAAAACTACTCTACCGCCCGCTGCATGCAAAGTTATATTAGCGCCATTGGCACTGCTACTCCAGAAACCCGCCTCCCGCAAATGCAGGTGGCCGGTTTTATGACCCAGGCACTTAACCTGAACGACCAGGAAACCCGAAAGCTGCGCGCGCTGTACAAAATCTCCGGAATAGAGCATCGCCATACCGTTCTGAAAGATTATGCCGCAGAGCCCGGAAACTACACTTTCTTTCCTAATTCGCCCCATTTAAAACCCTTCCCTACGGTGGGGCAGCGAATGGAGCTGTACAAACAATATGCGCTCCCGCTTGCCACCACAGCGGCGCAAAATTGCCTGCAGCAGCTTGCCGGTTTCGATGTAAAAACTATCACCCATTTAATTTCGGTTAGCTGCACCGGCATGTACGCGCCTGGTTTAGATATTGAGCTAATTGCAGCGCTTGGTTTGCAGCCCACCACGCAACGCACCTGTGTAAATTTTATGGGTTGCTACGCCGCATTTAACGGGCTAAAACTTGCCGATGCCTTTGTGCGTGCCAACCCGGAAGCAAAAGTATTGGTGGTGTGTACCGAGCTTTGCACCCTCCATTTTCAGGCACGCAAAGAAGAAGACCATTTAATAAGCAACGCCCTTTTTGCAGATGGCGCCGCTGCCGTTTTGGTGCAGGAAGAAAAAACGCCCGGCCATAACCTCTCGCTCGAATCTTTTTACTGCGACCTGGCTCCGGAAGGCGAGCAGGATATGGCCTGGGCAATTGGCGATACCGGTTTCGAGATGACCTTGAGTTCGTACGTGCCCGGCCTCATTCAGAAAGGAATCGGCTCGCTTACACAACGGCTTTTGCAGCAACTAAAATTAGAATTAACAGATATTAACTTCTTCGCTATACACCCTGGCGGCACCAGAATTCTGAAGGCAATAGAAGAAGAGCTGGGGATGAGCCGCGACGATAACCGGTTTTCTTACAATGTGCTCCGTAATTATGGCAATATGTCGTCGGTAACGGTGCTGTTTGTGCTGAAAGAGTTATTGAATACGCTGCAGGAATCGGATTCGGGAAGTAATGTGCTTAGCTTTGCCTTTGGGCCGGGACTTACCCTGGAATCGATGATTTTAAAAACACATTATGTTCAGCCATAGATCTTCGGAAAGCGAGCTAATGGACGGGCCGGATGTGCCGGATGAGGTAATGCGGCAAACCCTTGCCGAGCTCGACACTATTAATAAATTATTGGGCGGCCATGCCGTAACGCTCAACGCCCTCGACCGCATTTTTACACCCGAACTAATAGAAGCGCATCCTAAACGCATCTGGCGCATTGCCGACCTGGGCTCGGGCGGCGGCGGCATGCTGCGCGCCATAAGCGAGTGGGCCGCCCGCCGCAAAATTGCCGTGCACCTTACCGGCATAGATCTTAACCCGGCAACCATTGCCTACGCCCGCGAAAAATCTAAACAGTACATCAACATAAACTACAAACAGGCCGATATTCTGTCCGATGAGTTTAGCAAAACGCCCTACGACGTTATCACCTCCAGCCTTTTCTGCCATCACTTCACAAACGAGCAGTTAACGGCGCTTTTCAGGCAATTGCGCCAACAATGCACGCTGGCCGTAATCGTAAACGATATACACCGGCACCCGCTGGCCTATTATTCTATAAAATGGCTTACGGCGGCCTTCTCTAAATCGTACCTGGTAAAAAACGATGCCGGAGTTTCTGTGTTGCGGGCCTTTACCAAACCAGAGCTGCAGGAAATCATAAAACAATCGGGCGCTGTAAAATTCAGCATCCGCTGGAAATGGGCTTTCCGCTGGCAGGCTATTATTTACACCGGAAAAATAATTCCGCCCAGCCATAACCAGCAGGCCTATTCTGCCGTGTAATTTGCAAACCAGCAGAATTTTTCTTGCAATTCTCCGGTTATCATCCTATATTCACCTTGCGCGAGCGGCAAATTGCCCTCCGCAGGTTATTTGTTTCACCAATTACGCCTACATGTCCAGTCACCCGAGTAGCACAAATGCCATTTTATTTACCTCTCTGGTACTCAGCGTTTTAGTAATTTTCTTTTTCATCAAAATACTAAAAGGCATCCTTCTGATAATTTCCTGCCTGGTGGTAGTGCCGCTGGTTTATTTCCTGGTAAAATCGCTTTGGGCCAACCGCCGCTCCGACCGCCAGAACAAGCTAAAAGAGCGGGCGTAGTTTCCTGTTCGCGCATTGCCGTGCGTAAGCTGCAACACCCAAAAAACTGCCCGTTACAGGATAAAAGTTGGCAATTCAGGGTTGGCAATTGCCAGTAAGCGATTAATCCAATCAACTATTCTTGCACTCACCCATTCATTTAAAAAATTTGGGCGTTGGCTAAAGCCCCGCGCTATCCGTTTCAATCTTTTGTGCCGGCAGCTCCTGTATTGCTTGGGCAAGCACGAGGCATTGCCCCTGCATATCTCTGCAAGTAACACCTGCACAGCACAAAAGGATTTCCACTGCTATCGCTAACGCGGCTCGTGGTTGCTATTTCTGCGCGATTCGTTGTAATTTCATATCACAACATTTGTAGTTTTGGCAAACAAGCTCCTTCGCTATCGTTCAGGACGACGGCGCGTGGTAGAAAGGCAGAAATAAAGCTCAACTGCTGGTGCCCTGGCGCAAGGATTTCCTTGTGCCAGAGTAGCTTCGTTTAAACTCCTGCTCATTTTCCGCCACGCGCTCAAAAGTAAATTTCCTGTGCCAGGCGGTAGGTGTTGGCATGGGCCTCGATAATATCGGTTAGCCGCTCGGAATAGCCGCCGCCCATGCTTACCGCAACCGGAATTTTGTGCTGGTGGCAAAGCTGTAGCACAATCCGGTCGCGGGTTTTGCAGCCTTGGGTTGTTAAGGCAAGGCGGCCCAGTTTGTCGGTGGCGAGCACATCTACGCCGGCCTGGTAAAAAATAAAACCGGGCTGCACCTGGTCTATTAGTTTTGGTAAGGTTTCGCGCAGCAGCTTCAGGTAATAATCGTCGGTGGTATGGTCGGGCAGTGGCAGATCCAGGTCGCTTTGCTCTTTGTGCAGCGGGTAATTGTGGGCGCCGTGCATGCTAAAGGTAAACACCCTCGGCTCGCTGGCGAAAATTTGCGCCGTGCCATTGCCCTGGTGCACGTCTAAATCAACAATTAAAATCGTGCTGGCTTTGCCTGTTTGCAGCAAATGGCAGGCGGCTATGGCGTTATCGTTCAGCAGGCAAAACCCTTCTCCCCTGTTGGTAAAAGCGTGGTGCGTGCCGCCGGCAATGTTAAAGGCAATGCCGTGCAGCAGGGCAAATTCTGCTGCCTGCAGGGTGCCGTTCATGATAATACTTTCGCGCTGCACCAGTTGCTCCGATAACGGAAAACCGGTTTTTCTTATTTCATGGTACGTAAGGTCCAGGTTCTGCAACTTTTGCCAGTAATCCGGGTCGTGGGCTGTGGTTATTTGGGCATCGGTGGCCGGCTCCGGACGAAAAAGATTGGCTTCGGTTATAGTGCCTTCATAAATTAACTGCCCGGGCAGCAAGTCGTATTTCGCCATCGGGAAACGGTGGCCTTCGGGCAACGGGTGGGCATAAACGGGGTGCCAGGCAATGTGCAGCATTGGCGCAAATTTCGGAGTTTATTCTGATAACAGGTTTGGCCGGATTATTTCTTTAGAGCAGCGGCTTTTCTATCAAAATAATTTAACCGCAAAGGCGCGGAGGTTTTCGCGAGGTTCGCGGAGGTTTAGAAAGTTAGGGAAGCAAAATCAGAAAATAAAAAAGGGAAAGCCGGAGCCTTCCCTTCTAAATCTTAAACCATGTTTAAATAGCCTGGTACGTAAATTTAACCGAACCGCCCATTCCGGAATCGGGCATTTCCAGAATTAATTTATCCTGCGATAACTGCAGCACATCGTAGGTTTGGCTGAAGCCCTGGGTGGTGATGGTAAGCTGTGTCTGGTTGTTGTTAAACTCCCAGGTGCCTGATGCATTGGTTGGCGGCTGGCATTGCATACCGGCATCGGTTACGATGTAGGTGCCGTCCTGGTTAAACTTGTGCGTATCGTCCAGCTGGCAGGCTGGGTAAAAACTCATGCCATCAAAAGTCTGGCCCTGCACAGTAATTTCCAGGGCTACCAACAGGTAGTTGCGTGCGGTAAGCATGTTGCCGGCGGCATCTTCTTTAATCTCTACCTGCAGCACTTTGGCGCTGGTGGTGTTGTTAGATGCCTTTGCCGTAAGCGTTACGGTATAGATACCCGGCTCTTCGTAGGTATGCACTACGCTGCTGGTGGCAGCGCTGGAGAGGGCTGTGCCGTCGCCAAAATCCCAGGTATAGGCTACAGAATTGGCCGATGTGTTGGTAAACGTAACTGCGCAGGGAGCACCGCAATCGCCGCCCGAAACAGAGAAATTGGCAATGGGGCCGTAGCCTGCTATAACAGGATCGTCGTCTTTTTTACAGGCTGTAAGCACCAAAAACAGGGCCAGCACAGAGGCAAGCGAGCGGAAGGTTTTCATGATGTAAGGTGTGAGTGAAATTACTGCACAAGTTACAACCTAACCAGCTTAGTTTACATTATATCTTAAAAATATTTTGATGAAAATTGCAGGCAGAAGATCTGTAAGGCCAGGCGGCGCCCGCGTTAGGGATAGCAGTGGAAATCCTTTTGTGCTGTAGTGCATGGCTTTTTGGCCTTGGCAGGTTCTTTTTGCCGCTCTGTAAAGCCGCGCTGCATTGGCGCCGCACAAAAGATTGTAACGGATAGCCCGGGGCTTTAGCCAACGCCCACATTTTTAGATGAATGGATGAGTGGAAGAATGGATGATTGGATAAATCGTTTATTAATAGCTGCTCACTACTTTTTCCTTAAAAAAAGCTGTTTCGGCCGCTGCAGGGTTAGGATACTCCGCTCCGGTGAGTGGAGCTACAAGTGTAGCGCCGGTTTCCGGGCCGGCATTATTTAAGTAGCGGCAATTAATAAAAAATTACAGCACGAAGGCCGGTTAGCCCGTTAAATTCAACATGGCGTTACCGGCTCAGGAAATATATAACAATACTAATATAACTGAGTTGTAATTTTTTGCAACAACCTGGCTAAAAAGCTCGTATAACTACCTGTAAACCAACTGCAAGTAGCGGTTGCCCTAACTTTAAAATATCATGAAATCTATATTAACAATTTTACTTACCTGCGGCATTCTATCTTTTGCCGGCGCCATGCCCGGCCCGCCCGATACGGCTAGCCTGGTATTAACGAAGCACGAGGCCAAAGAAATGGGAATAGCCAAGGCCGATCTGGAAAAAGTAGAGGAGCTGAACAAAGAACTGGAGCGGGACATTAAGATTGCCAACATTGTGTATAAAAACCACCCTGTTTTGCGCGAATCGAAAATTAAACTCGCTAACGAGACCTATAAAAGCAAATTGCAGGCTGTTCTGCATCCGGAATTGTTTCAGGCAATAACGGCCCGGCAGTAAGTTAGCTAAGCATACTTTACAATTTAAAAGAGACTGCTCCTGTTGGGGCAGTCTCTTTTTTGTGATGTGGTGGGGCTGTTTTTGGTGCTTGCAGGGTTGGCAGTTCTTTAGACCATGTTTAAATTTTACTTTTTGTCTGCAAATCATCGCTTCCAGAACCTGATTTCAGTTCTTTTTTTGCTCGTAACCCCGCTATGAGCTGC
>JAFADQ010000196.1 GCA_023424725.1 Bacteroidota bacterium | reverse complement strand
ACGCGCACCCGCTTGGGGCCGCGGTAATTCATTGCCAGCATAAAGTTCTCTCTAAGTTTTTACTATTAAACATCTATAGGCAAATTGCCCAACCCTGGGGTACGTACATTTGCCTTTCTATAATAACTTTGATGAATACTACAGTTTTAGAATTTAGTTTCATTAGTACTGGCGCCTTTATCAAAATTGATTTGCGGGCAGGTTATGCGCTTCTGCAAACCATCGTATTCCGGTAGCCCTGAAATACCTTTATCTGAAATAAAATGCCAGGTGTTTTGCTAACTATGTTATCTTTGCTGTTTATTCCTCGAAATAAAATTTTCAATTCAATATTTCAACTATGAAATTACTTCAACTCTCTGCCGCAGCGTTTTCGTTGCTACTGGCAACCGCAAGTGGGGCATTGGCGCAGGTACCTGCCAACGATTCCTGCGCGGCAGCCATCGATTTATCCTCTTCTTTTGGCCTGCCTGTTGGAACGGTAACAAACACCGGCCCTTACGACAACACCAATGCTACGGTGCACGCCACAGACCCAACCACAGGTTTTGAGTGCTTTGGCGAGCCAACCGGAAATGCTGCAAACCCTACCATAGATAATACCTTGTGGTTTTCGTTTGTTGGCGATGGCAACCTGTATTTTATAGAAACAGGCCAGTGCGATCCTGCTGTTCCTGCCGCCGATTATATAGACGATGGCGATACTCAGATTGCTCTTTACACAGGCACCTGCGGATCGCTTACGCCGGTAGTTTGTAACGAAGATGGACCAAGCGCAACTTCTAGTACTTACCCGG
This sequence comes from Bacteroidota bacterium, assembly GCA_023424725.1. Classification (GTDB taxonomy): domain Bacteria; phylum Bacteroidota; class Bacteroidia; order Cytophagales; family Hymenobacteraceae; genus JAFADQ01. The sequence continues at coordinate 5,390 of JAFADQ010000196.1, read as the reverse complement.
CTGGTTTGTCTTTCAGGCCAGAGGCTGGCGTAACGTATTACATGATGGTAGATGGTTTTAGCCTGAACGGCGCTATATCCAGAGGCCAGTTTTGCCTTCTTATCAGCAGATTGCCAGACATTACCTGTACCGACTCTACTGTAAACCCAGGTACAGCTACCGCCAACAAAACTGTATTATGCGAGGGCGAAGCCGTTAACTTTACTTCTACCGGTGTTGGTTCGCCAAACGTAGGCGATCATTTCGGTGTATCGTGGGTAATTACTACAGTAGACCTTATGGGCGATTTCAGTGCGCTTGCTACAGCCGGAAACTTAATAGCTACTTATGGTATCACTACTCCGGCTCCTGCTACCTCTACCCGTACCTTCACTAACGACGGAACGCTGATCGGGACCGGACAGGTGCCTTACGGTACCTATTACTGGACTCCGGTTGTGTTTGGCCTGGCTACTTTAAACCCGGCTTCTGCATCTGCAACTTTCTTGTCTGATGTGGTGCTTGACCCTAACTGTACTTACCTGGGCGCATCGCTTCCGGTAACCGTATATCCGCCAAACGACCCGGCTTGTCTTATCGGTATGGAAGATGGTGTAAATGCTGCCTTCTCTATCGGCAACCTGTATCCGGTGCCGGTTACATCAGATCTTAATATTACTCTTTCTTCTGTAGAAAACACTACTGTTACTATTTTGGTTAGAGATGTGCTGGGCCGTGTTGTAGCATCGCAAAACCGCCAGGCTGTAGCCGGCGAAAACAATTACAGTATAAACCTGGCTACGCAAACTGCCGGCGTTTACTCAGTAACTGTTACAGATGGTACCAGCATCGCGGTTAGCAAGTTCGTGAAGCAATAATTATTATTGTTATACAGAAAGGGCTTCTCTGGTTTGGAGAAGCCCTTTTTTTGTTTTCAAGGTATTTACCTGGCTTACGCGGCTATTAACTTTTCTTCCAGATCAACCAAATGATCGGCGGTAAGAGGTTTATAGATATGCATAGAAACCTCCGGGTAGTTTTTTAATCTTTCCAGATCGTAAAAAGAAGCCGACGAGGTAAGCGCTACAAGCAAGCGAGCCTTGGCAATGTCGGTTTTTTTATGGTATTGATCTAAAAACCAGTAGCCGTCTTTTACCTTCATTTTAAGATCGAGTAAAATAAGATCTATGCTTGCGAGCCGGCCCGATTGCGCCTGTTGCCTGAGGAACCTAAGCGTTTTGGGGCCACTATCAAACGTTATTACATCTTCGGCAAAACCATGGGTTAAAAGTAAACGCTTATTTACCACGTTTGTGGTTGTATCGTCGTCTATCAGTAGCACATTCTGAAATAATTTTTGCTTTTTCATCTCTCTCGGTTTCTTTGGTTTGGTTAGAAGAAGCCAAATAAGGGTCTGTTAGGCCAACAGGCCAGGTAAAATAAAAACAGGTTCCCCTACCATCTGATTCTGCCCAAATACTGCCTCCTTCTTCTTCTACTATTTGCTTAATCATAAACAGGCCTATACCTGTGCTCTGCGATGTTTGCTCATGCCCTTTTACCTTGTAGGTTTTAAAAATAGTTTGTAGCCGCTCCGGCAAAATCCCGGGTCCGTCGTCGGCAATTTTAAATGTTACCTGGTTTTTGGTTTTGTTATAACGCGCCGACACAGAAATTGCCCCGTCCTGCTTGTCGTGGTGTTTATAAGCATTGGCTATTAAGTTGCTTAGCACTTGCCCCAGCCTTACCCCAGATGTGCGCACTACCTGCATACGGGGCTGCACTTTAATTTTAAAGTTGGGAGGCACGTTAAGGTTATGCAGCAACTTGTGCACCAGCTCTGTTGGGTTTACCAATTTGCCCAGCTTGCCCACCTCTCTGGTGCGGGCGTGGCTCAGCATGCTGCCTATAAATTTATCCATTCGGGCAAGTTGCGCGTGCAGCAAGTAAAACCATTTCGCTACTTCGTCTTTATTACCCAGCTCTAAATCGTCTTGCAGGGCAGTTAGCAGCCCTTCCAGGTTTCGTAACGGCGATTTAAGGTCGTGCGAAACAGAATAAGCAAACTGATCCAGGTGTTGGTTAAGAATTTTGAGGTCGGTATAATCTTGCTCATATTTCTCGAGCAAATGCCTTATTTTCTGATGAGCCTTTTCGGCGCCGTGTATATAATTCTGGTTTTCTAAAATGTTATTGATGATGGCATTACTAATAAGTTTTAAATAATCTAATTGGTTATTTATAAGTTGGCGGGTCAGGCCTTTTCCGGTTTCATTTTTTTCGTGGATGTGCTCAACCGTTTTTCTCCATTTTTTTACCTCCTGCGCATTTATGGGCATCACCGCCGGAGGAATTTCGGCACACAGCCAAACCTTAGATCTGTGGATAGGTATCTTCCGGTTTTTTGTTAGTACAGGAGAAGCGCCGGAAACTGCTCCTGCCTTTTGGTTATTCGAGATGATTGCTTCCAGAAACCGCCCCTCGGGGATTTGCTCAACCAAAAAATCGGCATTTACCTCGCCTACATGCTTCAGCACATTTCTGCACACCTCCGAAACCGCGGTTGCAAATTCGTTGCCTGAGCTGGTTTCTAAGCCTGCCAATTCCGACAGTTGAGTTGCTTTGCGATGCACAAGAACAACATCTGAGTCTGTCCTGATCCGTTGTCGAAGTATTCTTCTTTCCATCGTTGCAGGAGTTTAGGGGTGAAATAAAAAGTTATTCCGGGTGTTTTTGCTTTGCCACCTCCATAAATGATTTTGTTTGTATTATTTTGTTATTAAAATGGTTTAAAAAAACTATAATTGCTTGTACGACTTTTATTAAATTTGGTGTAATATATTTATAAATTAAATAATTTAATTAATCCTATAAAAATCATTTGCTGCTATATTTTAATTGTTTAATTATTTAAATAATTATAAAAATAAGGTCTTATTATACCGTTATTATAAATTACGTGCTTTTAAATTCTAAACCGAAGATTTATCTCTGCTAGAAATCAGCTTTAATAATTCGCAATTTTATATTTGATTTACTACCTGTAGAGCCACCATTTTTGCCCGGTCTGCCTAATTCTTGCTAAAAAATTTTACTACAGGCTCTGCTTAGGCAGGTGGTTTTACCTGTTAAGCATGTTTTGCTTATATCCGGATTTTTGTAAGAAAGAGGCTTTTGTTTTAGCCTGTATATTAACCAGCTGCAGGCAGCAAAAAGCAGTGCAACACAAACCAAGTTACTATTGCCCGTTGGTGCACCGGTTTTTGCCTTTCGCAGCCTGGTATTTATTTTGAAGTGAGTAGCCAGGTGCTAACAACCTGAGTTCTATTAAAAATCAAACGTTAGATAGCCGCGCAGAGCCGGCAAACTGCAAAACTGCCGTTTATGGGTTTTTTTCACAATAGCCTTTTCGCGCAGGTAGGGGCAAAAACCCAACGCTACGCATTATAAAGGCATTTTTTGTTTGATCTTGGTTTATTTCGCCTATTTCTCCTCGGTCTGTGCCTTCACCTAAAGTTTATACACATCTTTGTAATATATTGATTATCAGCACTTTAATTTTTTATGTATAAATCTATAAATATTTGATAATCAGATGGTTAATTCTTGCATAGGCAAAATGTGTATTTGCCATAGGTGCCTTCACAGACCGAAAGCAGGTGTTTGGAGTGTAGAGGAATTAACATTTGTAGGTGGCCTGCGAAGGCACCTGCCACGGGGAGAGGGCAGGTTACTCTTCTGCGTAGTATTCGGAATAAATTTCAGAGAGAGTATCATGAAATCCCCATCCTATACCAGAAGTGTCGATCACGACTTGCCTGGCGCGGTGTTTAAAATTTTCGAGCAAGTGCTCTTTTTGCATTAGAGTTAGCGCCGATTCAAACATTTTCTCGATGCTGATATAAAACTGCTCGTTAATATCACCAAATTGATTGGTGAAATCTACGCCGAGTTCGACATAGTAAAGCATAAGGTTGGCTTGTGTTTCACCTCCAGCGCCGGTTTTACGAAATGCATTTACCGTTTTTCGGGCCTCGCCAAGTTTAGGATAGTTGCCATTAAAAAAATCGTGGTCCGATTTTCCGAAAAACAATTTATATAGATCTTTACGGTATTTCTCGAGAAGCGGTTTTTCGTCTGGCATTACCAGCAAATCGAGCTGCTCTTTAACAGCTTTCTGGTTTTTGTAAAGGTTTGAGATTAACTCAATAAGTTGTTTTTTGTCGAATTTCTGAAGCTCTTGTTTTACTTCGCGAAGTGCCATAAATACCCTGTTTTTTGCGGGTCAAGTTACAGAATACAGCCGATTTAATGGCCAGCAACATCCAAAAATTATTTCTCATAGCTCATCCAGCAGGTCCTTTGCAGAGGTGCCTTTTAGCTTGCCTTGCTTTATCTGCTTCATTTCGTTTACGGCATCTTTCAGCCCTTCCAAAACCCCGGCTTTGTAGGGAGTAAGCGGCTTGGCTTTCACAAAGGTAAAGTTGTTAAGAAGCTCCAGGATAAAGGCCGCTTTGCTGTCTTTTATGTCGAGAAGTATTTTCATAAGTATAGCGCAACCAAAGGCAGGAATAAGTTCTGGTTTAATTTGTTGCTGAAATACGGAAAAGGTCGTGAATGGATGAACACTATACCCTGTAAGCACCAAAAATGCCCTTGCCAGAGCACAAAGCTATCAAGCACAGAAGGAACTAACAGCCAGAATTTTGCGTATAAATTTAAGGTTGAGTATATTTACAACTCTACAATACTTTTGAGATGGCAGTTACAATTAAAATAGCGAATTCGGAAACCAGGCTTGAGAAAATTCTTCCAGCTTCGCGTCAGAATTTTGCCCAAAGAAGCCAGAACAGAGATTTCCAGACTAACTCTACTGCTAAAGAAAGGCTTGCCAAGGCCACCAAAAGCAAAAAGTAGTTTCCGGTGTTCGACTTCAAGAACATCGTCAAATACGATGATAAGGAAGGACACGGATCTGCTGAAATTGTTTACGATCTTGAATACCTTAATAAGCGCTGGGATTTTCTAATCCAGCGCTTTGTTATTTTACACGTTAATAAAGCCGGATTTTTCCATCTCGAAAGCCATTTCGAGTTGTACCAGAAAGATCAGGATTTTCCGTCTATTTTATCCGATTTCTCCAGGCAGGATAAAGTAAATCTCTGGAAAACGATTTTCGAGCTGAAGGCCTACCATATCCGGAAATACCAACCTGATATTATCGAGCATTTTGTTGATGCCGAATTTCCATTCGAGAAAAGAGTAAAGCTTTACAAAGCGCATCTGAAAATGGAAGGTTACCGGTACGAAGTGGCAAAAAACTTCCGTACCTTTTACCTGATCAAAGATTCTATTCAGCCTTCTGATCTGGATTAACCGTTGCGGATTTTGCAAACCTGCAGCCACCAAAA
>JAFADQ010000182.1 GCA_023424725.1 Bacteroidota bacterium | reverse complement strand
CGGCCTTGCCTGTTTCGGTTTGCACCTGCACCATATACACGCCGTTTGTTTGCTGGCTCAGGTTAATTGGTAAATTAAGCGTGGCGGCACCTTTTTTGGCCGTTGCAGCTTTTACAATTCTGCCCAGCATATCGGTAACGGTAACTTGCACATCGCCTTGCACTTCTGCCTTTACGGCCAGGTTAAACTCGCCTTGCGTTGGGTTGGGGTAAACCGAAATGCCTGCCTCCAGCGTGTTATCTTCAGCCATTCCTACTAATCGGGTAATAGAGAAGTTGGTATCAGACATATCGAAAAAGATATTGCCCGCGCCAAAAATAACGATGCGGGCGTTGTTTATTTCCAGATCGGGCACCACTACATCGTAACTGCCGGTGTTGGGTACAAACGCGGCCAGGGTATCGGTAAAGGTGTAGCCGCCATCTGTAGAAAGCAGAATATTTACGTTGGTAGTATAAATAGGCGATGCTGTGGTGCCGGCCACATCCCAGGTTATGGTTTGTGTTTCGTTGGCTTGCCAGGTTACGTTGGTGTTGGGGCTGGTAACTTTAAACGGCGTGCCGGTATTTTGCGCGAACACGGTAATGGTGCTGTTATTGTACGCTACACCGCCACCCTCGGCGCGGTTGTCGCGGGCGGTTACTCTAAAGTGCATAGTGCGCTGGTAGCTGGGCAGCCTTTCGCCAATAGTTTGGGTGTTATTTACAATGTTGCTTAGCCTCGGGAAAATGCGGAAATTGTCGGCCACCGGATCGAAAGAGCGGAAAATAGGCGCGTTGCCCGATGGAGAGTTCGGGTGCCCGAACGGCCCCAGATCGTACTGCTCAAAACAATAGGTTAACGTATCGCCGTCGGCATCTGTAGCGTTGCTGCTAAGCCTGAAAGGCGTTTGGTACGGAATATAATACGTGGTGCCTGCTTCTACTTCTGGCGGCGTATTGCCGGTTGGTGTAATTACCGGGCATGTATTGCCAAAGCTGGTGGTAGTGTAAATTACAATATCATCGAAACTGGCCGTGTGGAAATACGGGCTGCTGTTATTTGTTAGGTTGTTGTTAGAGCAAATGCCGGCATAGGCCATAATGGTGGTTCCGCTGCCAGGCTCAAACGCGGTAGAGGGGTTGCCATTGCCGCTGCACGAACCGTTGTTGCCGTTAAACGTATGCTCGGCGCCAAACTGATGCCCCATTTCGTGCGCTACATAATCTACATCAAACGGGTCGCCGGTGGGGTTAGGCAGGCCGGTTACGCCCCTGGCTTTAATGCCGTTGCGGCACGGAGCACCCAGGTACGCAATGCCGCCGCCGCCGGTGCTAAACACATGGCCGATATCGTAATTAGTTTCGCCTATTAGCGAATCTACAATTACCTGATTTTGGTTTAGCATAGCCCCGCCGCTGTTATTGGTAAACGGATCGGCCGATGGCGATAAGAAAATAAGGGTATCGTTGTTGGCCACCAGAACCATTCTGATCGCCATTTCGCGCTCGTAAATTCCGTTTACGCGGTTCATAGACGTAACCATAGCGGCCAGAGCGCCTGCTTTTGTGCCGCCTTTGTTATTTGCGTACTCGCCGGTGCAGGCAAGGGCCAAACGATAGGTGCGAAGCTCGCTACCGTTATTCATTACCTGTTGCTGCCGCGCTTTTTTTTCTGATTTCGCCTGGGCAAGGCTTTGCTTTAATTCCGGATCTGTTTGTGCCGAAAAACCGCAAGGCGCAGACAAACCGGGAGCTTCCAGATCTGCTTTGCTGTACGAAATATAGAGGTTGGTATTGCCTGTTGTGTACGGGTCTATATAGAAATTTCCCTGGGCAGATAATATTTGGGCATGTAAGCCGGCTGGAGAAATATCGAGCCGGAGTGTGGCGGTTTTATCGTCTATTCCCTGGCCGGCATAGGTTTTTATCTGTGGGAATTTAGCCGCGAGCGCTGGCTCCATTATTGGCGCTTCCCAGATTGTAAAGTTGCCTTCGGTGCCGTCGGGCAGGGGCAGGGCAATTTGTAAGGGCGCCTTTTTTGCCTGTGCGGTATTTTGCAGCGGCGCAGCCGATAATTGGGCGCTGATGGCAGCAAAATCGAGGCTTACAGGTTTGTAGGCGGCCGGAAGTCTGTCGCGGGTAGTAGCAGGGAGCTGGTTAAGGGTTATTGGTTTCCAGGAAGCAACGTTATTTTGTTGTGCCCTTGCTTCGGGCGATAATCCTGAAAAAAGCAGCAGGCCTGCCGCAAATACAGTAACAGACAATATAGGTCGGGTCATAATTTTTTAATAAACAGCTTCGGCAAATTTCACTTCTTTTAATAAAGACAACAGAATTTGCAATTTCGTTTGTCCGAAATTACATATAGAAAAATTAAATACAAAAAAATCCGTTCCCTCACAAGAAACGGATTTTTAAAATCTTTTATTATTACCTGGTGTGAGGCAGAAATCCACCTGAACCCTATTTTTTCTTCAGGTAAGGCTGCGGGCATCAAAAATTATGGCATTTCAACCCAATTTTCTTCCATAAAAATAGCTACTGGAAAGTTTAACGGCTTATTTGCGGTATGGGCTCGGCTTTGGGTGTTTTTATCAATTGCTTGTTAGAGATGTTTTTCTTGGTGCGGCGCTCTCTGAAATAGCTGATATAATGTAGCGAGTCGCTATCGGTGTAAGGTTCTATACGCCCTATTTTTTCTGTTTCAGAAATGGTGGCGCTTAGCCCTTTGCGGGTTATTTCTATTCTGATATGAGAGTTTTGGTCGTTTACGGCTTTCCCGGTATAGGCCACAATTTCGGGGTAAGTGGTGCGCATTCCTCTCGGGATTATATTGGTTTCTGACACACGGTATTTTGCCATCCGCAGGTCGGCCAGCGGCATGCTTATTTCTACCAGGCTATCGGCGTTATTGCGGCCATCGGTAAGGTGCTGCCTGAAAGCAGGTAAATCTAGTTTTAATAAGCGGTGCTCGTCGGGCAGGGTGGCATTACGAGAGGGCAGCGACGATGGCATTTTAGTAAATTCTGTCCAGTAAGCATCTAACTTTTTGCCCGGATCCTGTTTTGCCGAGCTGGCGGTGTTGGTGTTTTGGCATCCCGAAAAAGACAGAGCCGCAAAAATAGCTAACGCGCTGGTTGTTAATCTGATATTCATAAATCTGAAAAAATATTTATTGATGTTCGTTTGGTTCTACGTGCACAAGCACATCGTATACATTGGGCTTTTGGCGCATGATCAGGTTTTTTACCGTATGCGCCATCCGGTGGCCTTCGCTAACGGTTAGCCGGCCGTTTACGGTAATATGTAAATCTACAAAATATTCAAATCCCATTTTACGCACCAGGCAATGGTCGGTACCTAAAACACCGTCTACCGACAGGGCCAGCTCTTTTATTTCCTGCGATATTTCTGATGGCGGCGCCGCATCCATAATTTCGGTAAAAGCGGGCCAGAAAATGCGGTAACTGTTGTACACTATTATGCCCGAGGCAAAAAGTGCGGCCCAATCGTCGGCGCTTTCGTAACCCTTGCCGCCTACTAACGAAATACCTATGCCAATCATTGCGGTAAGAGATGTTAACGCATCGCTGCGGTGGTGCCAGGCATCGGCTTCTACAGCAGTGCTCTGTACTTCTTTTGCGGTGCGCATGGTGCGGCGGTACAAAAATTCTTTTACCGCAACTATGGCCAGCAATATAAAAAAGGTATAGCCTGCCGGCGATTCGTGTGGCGTACGGATATTATTTACTGCTGTAATGCCTATTAAAATGGCCGCCGCAACCAACG
>JAFADQ010000007.1 GCA_023424725.1 Bacteroidota bacterium | reverse complement strand
CAATCTTTCGCAACCCTGCAAGCACCAAAAAATGACCCGCGACGAACTATTCGGCCAGATAAAAAAGAAGAGCTCTTACCTCTGCATCGGCCTCGACCCCGACCCGCAGAAAATGCCCGCCCACCTGCGCGAAACCCCGGAGCAATTGTTTGAATATTTAACGGCCATTATAGATGCAACGCATCATTTATGCGTGGCCTACAAGCCAAATCTTGCATTTTTCGAGGCGATGGGCCCGGCAGGTTGGGATGTTTTGGAGCGCGTAATTAACCACATCCCCGACGATATTTTTATTATAGCCGATGCCAAGCGCGGCGACATCGGTAACACTTCTAATCTTTACGCCAAGGCCTTTTTCGAGAAGCTGAATTGCGATGCCGTAACCGTAGCGCCCTACATGGGCCGCGATTCGGTAGAGCCTTTTTTGGGCCATAAAGGCAAATGGGTTATTTTGCTCGCCTTAACTTCTAACCCCGGCAGTGTAGATTTTCAAATGGAAGAGCTGGCTAGCGGGAAATACCTGTTTGAGGAAGTGCTGGAAAAAAGCAGCCGCTGGGGAAGCCCCGAAGAAATGATGTTTGTAGTAGGCGCCACCCGCACCGATTACATAGAGCGTGTGCGGCAGCTCGTGCCCGATTACTTTCTGCTGGTGCCCGGCGTGGGCGCGCAGGGAGGAAGTTTGGAAGAGGTGTCGAGGCTAGGCATGAACAACTACTGCGGGCTTCTGGTAAATGCCAGCCGCACTATTTTGTATGCCTCGGCCGGAGAAGATTTTGCTGAAGCAGCCAGAAAAGAGGCAGAGAAAATGCAGGCAGAGATGAGTGTTTGCTTGGGGAAGTATTTGGGGTAATAAGTTTCGCAAAAGCCTTTAAAAGCCGGTTTAATCGTAGTGAAACCGGCATTTAGCTATAAGTATATCCTGATCGCGGACCTGGTAAATTAAGCGGTGTTCTGCGTCTATCCGCCTAGACCAAAAGCCCTGGTATTTATATTTTAGTGGTTCGGGTTTGCCAATTCCGGTAAAAGGGTTCCGGGAAATATCTTTTAATAATTGATTGATCCGGTTCAGCATTTTTTTGTCTGTTTTTTGCCAGTACAAATAATCCTCCCAAGATTCATCCACGAAAATATACCTCATTCTTCTAAAAGGTCTTTGTGAAAAGATTTACCGGTTTGTAGCTTGCTAATAGCAGAATCAAGCCTTTTCTCGTTATGTTTTGAAGAAAGCTCGTGATGCGTAGCAGTTAGAGAATTGTATTCTGCTAATGACATGATAACCACGCCATTGTCTTTCCCCCGGTTAATTATTAAAGTCTCGAAATTCTGAGTTACTTTATCGAGATATTGCTTAATATCTTTTCTAAAATCGGATATGGTGGTTGTAAGCATGATTTCTTTTGTTGTACTTGTGTATGTACAAATATACGTACAAAATAGTTTTTAGAGTCATTAACAAAACATTATATTTAGAAAGGAGATTCTGAAATTATTACTGCGCTGGAAGCAATTATGATCAGGAGCAATCAGCTAAAAACTAACCCTTTCTATTCAACCACGGTATAAAACAACCAACAACCCGCAACTAACCCGTGAAAGAAGATTTTCTCTACTACCTGTGGCAGTACCAGCAGTTCCTTAAAACCGATTTGCGCACCACAGCAGGAGAGGAAATTAAAGTGCTGAAAACTGGCCATCAGAACTTAGATGCCGGGCCGGATTTCGCGCTTGCCAAGGTGCAGATTGCCAACGTAGAATGGGCCGGAAGCGTAGAAATGCACCTCCGCGCCAGCGACTGGAACCGCCACAACCACCAAACAGACCCAAAATACGGCAACGTTATTTTGCACGTAGTTTGGGAAAACGACGAGGTAGTTTTGCGCCACGATAACACGCCCATGCCAACTCTGGAACTGAAAAACCTTGCCTTTCCGGAAGCCACAAAAGCGTACCAAATTTTATTGCAGCAAAAGCCGGGAATTCCCTGCGCGCCGTTCTTTCCGGAGGTGCCGGAACTTACCAAGATCTCTATGCTGGGCCGGACGTTGCACGAGCGCCTGACCCAAAAAATACAAGAACTGGAGCAGCTGCTGCAGCACGAAAACGGCGACTGGGAAAACACTACGTATCGCTGGCTGTTCAGGGCCTTTGGGTTTAGAATAAATACCGAACCGATGCTGCGGCTAAGCGCTGCCGTGAGCTGGCAGATATTGCGCAAGCACCTCGATTCGCTGCTGCAGGTAGAGGCTTTGTTATTTGGGCAGGCCGGGTTGCTGGATGTAGAGCCCGAAAACGACCTGTACCTTAAGCGCCTGCAACAGGAATACCTGCACCTGGCAAAAAAGTATGCGTTACAGCCCAATAAACTCCAGAAAAGCCACTGGAATTTCTTTAGGCTGCGGCCCGCCAATTTCCCTACGGTAAGGCTGGCGCAACTGGCAGTTTTTCTACACAAAACTCCGTTTTTGCGGCAATCGTTAATAGAAACAGAAGATGTAAATTCGTATTTCCGGATGTTTAAAGTGCAGCAAACAGAGTATTGGCAACAGCATTATTTGCCTCTGAAGGCATCAAAATCGAAGGTGGCAGGGTTGGGAAAATCGTCGGTTTATAATTTGCTGATAAACAGCGTAGTGCCGCTGCTCTACGCCTACGGAAAGTACAAAGGCGACGATGCGTACATAAACAAATCGCTGGCCTTGCTCGATACCGTTCCGCCGGAAGAAAACACCATCACCAGCATTTACCACGAGCTTGGTTTTCCGCCAAAAACCGCCGCCGATTCGCAGGCCTTGATCCAGCTAAACAAGTTTTACTGTCAGCCGGTGCGCTGCCTTAATTGTGCTATTGGGGTGAAGATTATGAGAGGCTAAAGTAAGCCTTTATAGCGCTGCTCACCGAGCGGCGATTAGTTACGGTTTCTACACGGCTAACTGGAAATCAGCACTACAAAGCAGCGCGTGTCGCAATTGATGCAATTATTTTAATGGTTTTATATTTAACTGGTTTGCAGCAAAGGGCCTGGGCTGCGATGGCCATTTTTTTGCCTGTTGCAGCCTAAATCTAAAGTCTTTTACCTTATACTTTCTACCTTATACCCAATACCCTTACCTTTGCAGATTAAATCAGAAAAGCATGCAAAATCCGGTTATAATTTTAGGAGCGAAACAACTCGGCACTGTTGCCCTCGATATTTTTAAAAGCCACGATGTGCTGGTGTATTGCCTCTTAGACGACGACAGCAGCCTGCATAATACCGAGGTGAACGATATTATGGTGATGGGCAACACCGACGACGAAGAGTACCTGAAAATACTGGGCAAAAAATGCGAGGCTTTTATCGCGGTAGACGACCAGAAACACCGTAAATCGCTGCTGAAAATGCTGCGCGACGATGTGAAGCTGATGCCCGTTAACGCCATTCATCAGGCGGCAGTCGTGTCGGAAGATGCGGAACTGGGCCACGGAAATTTAATTGCCGCCGGAGCTGTGGTGGGTACGAAAGCAAAAGTCGGGTTAATGAATATGATCCATTCGCGGGCCGTGATAGACCATTTCGCTACCGTAGGCGATAATAATTACATTGGCGCCGGAGCAATTATAAATGCTAACGCCACTGTGAAAGATAATGCTTTTATAGGCTCCGGAGCTATTATAATTTCGGGAGTAACTATAGGTAAAAACGCCAGGGTAGGAGCCGGCTCTGTAGTAATTGCCGATGTGGAAGATGGTGCTACCGTTTTCGGAAACCCGGCGGCAAGCGTTAAATAATTTCTCTTACAATCTCCGAAAAGGCAGCCCGGCCGGATGCAGCAACTAGAAACGTATTTAAGCAAATTCTGGCTAAGCAAACCTGCTTTTTTGCTGGCAGGTGCTACCTTTTTAGCTTTTATTACTGCCCTAACCATTGGTATACGCGAAGACGAAGCCTGGATAAGCGAACCGGTTTTTTGGTTTGTGCAAGAGGGCAAAGTACGGAGTATGCTCTGGCAGGGCTATTATTTGCACGAGCAGGAAGTGGCAGTGCATCATTTTTTGTTTGTGCGCATTACGGCTGCTTTGCTGCATATTTTGCCCTGGCATATATTGTCGCTGCGCATTTTACCTTTTGTAGCAGGCCTTCTTTGCGCATGGCTTCTGGTAAAATTTGCCCGGAAAGAATATAACCTCAGCTCTAAGCAGGCGCTGCTGGCAGGAGCGGTATTTCTTTTCTTCCCCATTAATTACGAGTACCTTACCTATTACCGGCCCGAGTTTTTTGTAGCACTTTGCGGGTTTGGCAGCTTTTGGTGTTTGTACCGGTTTCCGGCAGAAACAAAATGGGCTATACTGGCTGGTTTATTGGCTGGCCTGGCCATGCTAATGCACCTGAACGGACTAATTTATGTGTGCGCTGGCGGCAGTTATCTGCTCCTTAAAAGGCAGTGGAAAAGTATGTTCTTGTTCGGCGTTGCATCTGTGCTTGCCTTCTTGCCTTACCTTGTGGTGATTTTGCAAAACTTAGAATTGTTCCAGTACCAGCTTACAAGCCCGGCAAA
>JAFADQ010000004.1 GCA_023424725.1 Bacteroidota bacterium | reverse complement strand
TGGTTACACTGTAGCGCCGCTTTCCGGAGCGGTGTTTTTGGGCTGCAACGGCCAAAAAAACGGCTGCTACAGGCCAAAAGTATTTCCGCTTCTATCACTAACCCGGGCTCCTGAGCCTTGCATTCATCCCTGAAACTATCTTCGCAAAATTATCTTCGCAAAACCTATAAGGTTTTTAAAACCTTATAGGTTTGAAAAATACCCACGTCTGCAAACGTCCCCGGATTTCATCCGGGGCTACAGAAATGCGACCCCTTCGGGGCCAGTAACTCTTGGATCAAAATATAATTCGAAGAACATTTACCTAATTGCAAATGGCTGTATAGGCTATACTATTGCAGAAATCCATACAATTTGGCAATTAACAGACTTGTGTGTGATCGGTAGGTTTATAAAACCTTATAGGATAGTAAGGTAAAATCAGGCTGCAACAACCAAAAAAACGGCCTCCGCAGGCTAAACTGCAGAGGCCGTTTTTAATTTAGTAGTGTCTGGTTTTGGGTTAATGGAGGTTTATTAATTGCTCAACAACCAACAATTAACAACCAACAATCAAGTCTACATATTCTTAATAATCTCGTCGCCAAACTCAGAGCACTTCAATAAAGTAGCTCCTTCCATCTGCCGCTCAAAATCGTAGGTTACACGCTTCGCCGCGATAGATTTCTCTAATCCGGAATAAATAAGATCTGCCACTTCCTGCCAGCCCATGTGCTCGAACATCATCGCGCCCGAAAGAATTACCGAACCCGGATTTACTTTATCCTGACCGGCATATTTTGGAGCCGTTCCGTGCGTAGCTTCAAAAATAGAGTGGCCGGTTACGTAGTTAATGTTCGCGCCCGGCGCAATGCCGATACCGCCAACCTGTGCTGCCAGTGCATCAGAAATATAATCGCCGTTAAGGTTAAGCGTGGCAATTACGCTGTACTCTTCCGGGCGAAGTAAGATTTGCTGCAGGAATGCATCGGCAATGCTGTCTTTAATAATGATCTGCTTGCCATCTTTCTCTATCACCTGCCAAGGTCCGCCCTGGTAGTCTGTTGCGCCAAACTCCGATTTTGCCAACGCATAGCCCCAATCTTTAAAGCCACCTTCGGTAAACTTCATAATGTTGCCTTTGTGCACCAGCGTAACAGATGGTTTGTTGTGCTGTATCGCGTAGTTTATCGCGGCACGCACCAACCGCTCGGTTCCTTCTTTCGATACCGGCTTCACACCAAACGACGAGCTCTCCGGGAAACGGATCTTCTTCACGCCCATGTCGTTCTGCAGGAAATCGAGCATTTTCCTGGCTTCCGCAGATCCGGCCATAAACTCTATACCGGCATAAATATCTTCGGTGTTCTCTCTAAAAATAACCATGTCCGTTAGGTCTGGGCGCTTCACCGGCGACGGCACACCCTCGAACCAACGCACCGGGCGCAGGCAGGCATACAGGTCTAATTCCTGGCGCAGCGCAACGTTAAGCGAACGGATACCGCCACCAACAGGCGTAGTAAGCGGGCCTTTAATGCCCACCAGGTAATCGCGGAAAGCAGCCAAAGTTTCGTCAGGAAGCCAGTTGCCTGTTTGGTTGAATGACTTTTCGCCCGCCATTACTTCTTTCCACTGCACTTTGCGCTTGCCGTTGTAGGCTTTCTCTACCGCCGCATCGAATACTTTTACAGAAGCAGCCCAGATATCGGCACCTGTTCCGTCGCCCTCAATAAAAGGAATTACCGGCTGATCCGGCACCTGCAGCTTACCATTCTGGATGGTGATTTTTTGATCTGACATGTCGTTTTAGATATGAGTTGTGTCGTTTTTTACTACCTGTTAGCGCGGTTAAGTTACCTTAAATTACCCAAACGGGCAGGGCTACAAAGGTAAAAAATTATTTGAGGTGGCAGTTAGTTTATAATGGGATAAAAAATGGTGCTCGCAGGGTTGTTGTCTGAATTTGGATTTTCGGGAGTTACTGGATTTGTTGGATGAGAGGAGAAAACATCGAATGCGCACCGCTAACCGAACGTGTCATTGCGAGCGATAGCGCGGCAATCGGGTTGACTGCAGCACTTAGGTTCTTACGCGTGCTTTTTTGGCTGTTGCAGGCATTTAAAAAGGGTATTCTCTTGCATCGTAACCAGATTGCTTCGCTATCGCTCGCAATGACAATTTAATTTTTGGTTTTTGCGCTGCGACCATAGAAAAATCCTTCGCTTTCCATCACTCAACAAATCCTCCTCAATCCTTTTAATCCCTCTCAATCCCGAAAATCCAAATTAAGACATACAAAAAAAGGCAGCCCAAACAAGCTGCCTTTCCAAGTCAAAATTCCGGTCTAAAATCAATACCCGAAAATTTCTTTCAAACTAACTTCTTTCACGTTGCCGTATTTGGCCAGTTCTTTAAAGTTCAGGTTGTCGCGGTTTCCGATTACCAAAATCTTCTGCTTCTGGCCTTTTACGTACTGCTTCTGGAATTCGGTAAGCTCGGCCATGGTCATGTTGTTGGTGTTTTGGTAAATGTCTCTGCGGATGTCGTAATCTATGCCCAGGCGCTTGGCGTTTTCGTAATCGAACAAAATGGCCGTGCGGGTAATGCGCTCTGTGGCAATATTGTTGCGGATAGAGGCTTTGGCGTTTGTTAAATTGGCTTCGGCTACGGGCATTTCGGTTAAAAGCTCCTGCATACCGGCCATTGCTTCTGGCAGTTTATCGGCCTGCGTGCCAATGTAGCTTAATATGTAGTTGGCTTCGTCTTTTTTGCTTGCTTGCGAGTAGCGCGACATAGCCGAGTAGGCCAATGCCCGCGATTCGCGCAGCTCCTGAAACACAATAGAACCCATATTGCCGCCAAAATATTCGTTAAACAAACGGGTAGTGGGTACCAGCTCGGGCTTAAAGTTCATGCTCTTGCTCAGGAACATAATTTCGGCCTGCACCATGTCGTAATTAGCCCACAACACTTCGTTTTCTTTAAAGTCTACCTGAGTAAATTTGCGCTCTGCGGGCACCGGTTTTAGGGCTGCGGGCACCAAATGTTGGGTGTTTAGAGCCGAAACCAGGTTTTGCTGCGCCCGCGGTCCGTAATACAGCACGCGGTGCTCATAGCCGTTCAGGTTTTTTATGATGGCAGTAAGCTGCTCGGGTTTCAGGGCCTTCAGCTCTTTCTCCGATAAAATGTTGGTGAAGGGGTTTTTGGGCCCGTATTTGGCGTAATTTACCAGCGCCGCCTGCAAAATTATGTTCTTGTTCAGCTTGGCATCGGCACGCTCTTTTAAGATGCCGGCCACCATATCGTCCAGCGCTTTTTTATCAGCTTTGGGGTTTTTTAATAGGTTCTCGAACAACGCGAGGCCTTTCTCCATGTTCTCATCCAGGCCTGAAAGGCTTACATAGATCTTGTCCTGCGACGAATACACATCAAACGAAGCGCCAATTTTATACAGCTCTTTTTGCAGCTCTTCGGCCGAGAATTTATTGTCGCCGAGGTACTTCAGGTACTGCACCGCGAGGCCCGTTTTCGGGTCGTTGTTGGTGCCCATATCGAACACATAATAC
>JAFADQ010000006.1 GCA_023424725.1 Bacteroidota bacterium | reverse complement strand
CCATTACCAACGGGTCAGAGTCAAAACTTAAGGAACCGCCGTATACCGACCGGTACGTACGGTGGTGTGGGAGGTCGAAACGGGAAATAATCCCGTTTCTCCTACCCGATTATTCTTTTTAGTACATTTACCAGGTTCAAAGGTCTTAAGACCATGTTTAAATTTTCTGTTTCTGTCTGAAAATCATCGCTTCCGGAACCTGACATCAGTTGTTTTTTTCTCGTAACCCGGCTATGAGCTGCAAAAACACCTTCATCAGAACCAGATTGCCGCGCTATCGCTCGCAACGACATGAATTAATGATTTTCGACTCCGAAAAGAAAATTTAAACATGGTCTAATAGTAAAAGATTGTTTTGCGTAATTTTTAAAAAATAACCTGTTCCTATAAAATTTATGGTTACATCCATTAAAACGGCTTTTCTGGCCTCACTGGTTTCTCTGGCTGGCTATTCTTTAGCCAACGCACAGGAACAAGCCCTACCCTGCGGCACCTATCAGTTTATGGAAGAATTGATGAAAACCAATCCGAAATATGCCAAAGAATTTGCCGGTTATACAGAAAGAATTAAGGTAGCTGGCGCGGCAAACCAGACCTTAACAAAGCAGCAGCAGGTAACTAAAATTATACCGGTTGTGGTGCATATTATTTACAGCACTCCGGGATCTAATATTTCTGATGCGCAGGTGTATGATGCTATTGAGGTGCTGAACCAAGACTTTAATAAATTGAACGCCGATACCGGCGATGTAATTCCGGCCTTCAGTTCTATCGCATCTTCCATCGGTGTGCAGTTCAGGCTGGCGCAGCTGGATGCCGATGGCAATTGTACCAACGGAATTACACGTACATATTCGGTGCTTTCTAACTCTGCCGGCGAAAATGTAAAAGACCTTATACGCTGGCCGCCTAACAAATACCTTAATGTTTGGGTTGTGAGAAACATAGCCTCCGGTGCCGGTGGTTATTCTATATTGCCTTGTGCACCCGCCAGCGCCGATGGCATCGTGATCCGGAATTCTCAGTTTGGCACAATAGGCACAAGTTCGCCCTGGGGTTTAGTAGCACGCTCTTTTACCCACGAGGTAGGGCATTATTTGGGTTTGCCTCATACCTGGGGCCACTCTAACACACCCGGGCAGGCAGCCAACTGTAGCATGGACGATGGCATTGCAGATACTCCAAACACCGTTGGCGTGGCCAATGGCGGCTGCAACACGTCTGCAAGTACTTGTGGCGGCTTAAATAACGTGCAGAACTTTATGGATTACTCTAACTGCCCCAAAATGTTTACAGAAGGGCAAAAAGCTGTAATTCTCGATGCTCTTAATCTTTCCTGCCGGTCTAATTTATGGAGCCCGGCTAACTTAATGGCCACCGGAACCAATAACGGATTTCAGATTTCGAGCTGTAAACCAAAGGTTAATTTCGAGTCGGATATAAACCGGATCTGTGAGGGAGATTTTATTTATTTCACCGACTTATCTGAGCATTTTGCCGCTAACCCAAATACCAGCCGTTTATGGACTTTTGATGGCGGAACACCGGCTACATCTACAGACTCTTTGCCCGTTGTGCAATATAACGTGCCGGGAATTTATACGGTAAGCCTATCGGTAACCAATGCTGGCGGTACCACCACTGTAGAGAAGCAAGCGTATGTAAAAGTAATTGGCACTTCCGATTTGCTCGGATTTCCGGTGATAGAAAGTTTTGAATCTCCGGATTTCCCGAACGTGCCAGCTGGACCGGCCAACAGCTGGGAACTGATTAACTCTACCACAAACACCTGGCACCGTACCGGCCTGGCAAGTGCAGATGGCGATTATTCTCTCCGGATTATGCATCAATATATTCCTTTAGGCCGCGAAAATACTATCAGCACGCCCAATATAGATCTGGCTGGAATTGCTAATCCTGAACTTAGATTTAAAATGGCTTATGCGCTTACAACTTCTACCTCGGCCGGAATAGATAAGTTTGCTATTAATTATTCTGTAGATTGCGGCAAAACCTGGCTTCCGCTATTTAATGCATCCGGATCTGATTTAGCAACCGCCGGCCCGGAGAATAATTTTGTACCCGCTGCTGCCGATTGGGCTGAGAAGGCCATAATTTTGCCTGTTACAGCCCCATTTGCCACGATCAGGTTCGAAAGTTTAAGTGGTACCGGCAACACTTTGTATCTAGACGCTATCCGGATAACAGACGGGGTTAGCAGCGCTACAAAGCCAGAAAACGACCTTAATTTATCTGTGTACCCGAACCCTGGAAATAAAAATTCGGTAATTGCCTATAATTTAATATCGGCGCAGCAAACCAGCCTAATTTTACTAAACGCTATAGGCCAGGAAATTTACAGAGTGGATAGAACAGAAAGCAGCGGTAATAAACAACATACTATATTTCCTGCCGGCAAGCAGCTACCGCCCGGAATTTATGTTATAAGGCTGGAAAACACACAGGGATCTTACACGAAAAAGATTGTTTTAAATTAACAGGATAAACCTGCAAAAAGGAGCAAAGGCCGTACCTTTGCTCCTTTCTTTTGTAGATAGAAACCAAAGTATGAGAAAAAAGAAATTCGTTCGCGAATCTAGTGTAACCATGACAGAACTTGTTCTGCCCAACGATACTAACACGCTTAATAATTTAATGGGCGGGCGCATGATGCACTGGATGGATATTGTATCGGCAATTGCGGCGCAAAAGCATTCTAACCGCATTGTGGTAACGGCATCGGTAGATAATGTATCGTTTAAAGAAAGTGTGCGCCTTGGCAATGTAGTAACCCTGGAAGCGAAGGTTACGCGGTCGTTTAACTCGTCTATGGAGGTGCACATAAAAGTGCATGCCGAAGATATTCCGAGCGCGAAAAAAGTGAAAACCAACGAGGCATTTTTCACCTTCGTTGCCGTAGATCAGTTAGGAAACCCGATAGATGTGCCCGAAGCAATTCCGGAAACGGAAGATGAAGTAAAATTATACGACGGCGCTTTACGCAGAAGGCAATTGCGTTTGGTTTTAGCGGGCCGCATGAAAGCCGAAGAAGCAACAGAATTGCGCTCTATTTTTTACCCGGCAGAGCAAATCAATAAACCAGAATAAAAGCAACAGGTATGAACAGCGAACCATTAAAGGCAGATTTTTTTAAGCACTTTATTTCTGAAGAGCTTTTTGCTATTCCGGAAAAAGAGGCTGTATTATTACCTGGCGCTGCTCAGCAAATAAACGAACTACCCGATTCTACAAATAATCAGCCTAAAAAGCCTGTAGAAAAACAGGTTGAGGCTGCGAAGCCCGAAAAACCTGCCGTTGCAGCCCAAAATACTCCTGAGCAAACTTTACCATTTGTAATTAAAGGAGCAAATAAAAAAAGTGTGGCTGTTGTGGTGAATATGTTTGATTCAGATTTTGCCAACATAACGCAGCACCAAATGCTTATGCGTTTACTGGCCGCTATTCATTTATCTGCCGATGATGTAGCCTTTGTAAATATTACCGGGCAGGTTAATGATTTGAAAGAAATCGCGGCGGAGCTGAAATACGAGAACGCGATCCTGTTTTTAAATCCAAAGCACACCTTAATTGCAAACCACAAACTAAAGCAGTTTCAGCCGATGAGCATACAGGGTAAATACACCATTGCCGCCGCAGAGCTATCGGCTTTGCAAAGCAACGATCAGCAAAAGCGCCAGCTCTGGACGGGTTTACAGGCCATGTTTTTGTAAATCTTTGGCTGCAGCGGGCAATAATGTGGCCATTACAGCATAAAAAAAATCCCTTCTCTGTTTCCGGAGCAGGGATTTTTCTTTTAGCCGCCAAGTTATTTTATCAAACTTGCCACTTTATCTTCCAGAGCCTGGCCACGCAAATTCTTCGCGATCACTTTTCCCTGCGGATCGATAAGGAAAGTAGCCGGAATAGAGTTTACGCCATACAACTGCGCGGCGCTGCTTTGCCAGCCTTTCAGGTCTGATACGTGTTTCCAGGTTAAATTATCGGCAGCGATTGCCTGCACCCATTTGTCTTTGCTTTGGTCTAAAGAAACGCCGTAAATCTCGAAGTTTTTGTCTTTAAACCGGTTGTAGAGTTTCACCACGTTTGGGTTTTCTACACGGCAGGGGCGGCACCAGCTGGCCCAAAAATCTATCAGCACATATTTTCCTTTAAGCGAAGAAAGCGCTACTTCTTTTCCTTCAGGACTCATTAACTTAATATCG